>JANMSY010000536.1:0-3244 GCA_031389865.1 Anaerolineales bacterium
CGCGGCGGGAACATCGCCTTCGAAAATGTAGGCAGTGTCGAGTCCTTTTTCGGAGGCACGCGCAGTGACCAGGTCCAGCGCTGATTCGACGCAGTCGCGTAAGTCAAAAGGCTGGGATTCGATATCCATCCTGTCTGCTTCGATCTTGGAGAAATCCAAAATGTCGTTGATGATGGTGAGCAGGGAATCACCTGAATTGCGGATGGTTTCGGCGTAATCGCGTTGCTCGTTGTTGAGATCGGTATCGAGTAGTAATCCGCTCATGCCAATAACCGCATTCATGGGCGTGCGAATTTCGTGGCTCATGGTTGCAAGGAAGGAACTCTTGGCTTCATTGGCTTGTTCGGCTAGGGCGCGGGCAGATTGCGCTTCATCAAATAAACGTGAATTTTCAATTGCGATTGCGGCCTGACGTCCAAGACCAACCAGAAAATCCAGGTCTATGGATGAAAAACTACCTTCGTTACGATCTTTGTAAACAGATAGGGCTCCGATGGTGCGATTGCTGGCGATGAGCGGAGCCACCATCATGGTCTCTGGTGTATCTTCCTGATCGGGTGTACCAGCCACATGTATACCGCGCGGATCAAGTTCTACATTATCGATCACTTCGGCAATGCCCGATTGGGCAATGCTGCCTGTGATGCCCTCGCCAAGAATGAGCGGGTCGGCTGCGTTCTCTTCAGCGTAGATGCCGAGAGCGAGTGCGGCATGCATGGTTTTGCCGTCAGATTCAACCAACCGCAAGATGGTATCGCGTGCATTGAAAAGTTTGTGCACATTTTCAACCACACTATGAACCACGGTTTGCATTTCGAGCGTGGACGAAAGCTCGCGCCCTACATTTGCAATGGTGGCCATTTGACTGGCGTTGCGTTGTGTTTCTGAATGCAATTGCGCGGTGTGAATGGCAGAGCCTGCATTCGCGGCAATTGTGGTCAGCAGGCGCAGGTCATCATGGTTGAAAACATCCTCGGCCTGTGTGCTTTGTACGCTCAATACACCGATGGTATCCTTACCTGATTTGATCGGCACACCCAGGTACGAGAGCGCCTCTCTGCCTACCAGCCTGGTACCAAGTTCCTTGCGCCGTTCCTTGATGTCTTTATTAAGCAGAAGCGGTTCGCCTGTTTGAATGATCTTACTCGTTAACCCTTCCCCGAGTTTGAGCGTTGTGAACTGCTCGCCGACTTGAAATGGGAAATGAATGAGATCTGTCTGACGGTCAAGCAGTGCCACATAGGCAATATCTGCATTGAATATCTCCCGCATCTGACTCCCGATGAGCTGGATCATGCTGCCCATTTCAGTTTCCGCCACCAAGGCCTGACTCACCGTACTGATGGCAGAGAGTTCGTGCGCGCGCTGCTCGGTCTCTTTGAGCAGACGCTGGGTCTCATCAAAGAGGCGAGCATTGTCGAGAGCCACACTCATTGAGTTGGTTAATGTAGTCAGCAGGCGTAGATCGTTCTGGTCATAGGCAAATTGCTTATAACTTTGTACGGATGTGGCGCCAATCGCTTTTCCATTCCTGAAGATAGGCACTCCCAGGAAGGATTCATTCAAGTCTTTATCAGAATCTGGGGAAACAATGTTGTATGAATCCAATTGTTGCGATTCATTTTGTGTACTTAGTAATAGCGGTTTGCCTGACTCAAGAATAGCCTCTGTCAACCCCTTACCATATGGACGGCGCGAAATCACCCTGCGAGCTTCCTTTTCGGTAAAGTAAGGGGCTACAAGGACATTATTTTCTACATCATGAAAGGCAATGTAGGTTGTGTCCGCATTGAAGATCTCACGGATCTTGTCGCCGACGGCGTCATAGATTCCCTGCATATCAAGTTTGGCGGCCAGCGCATCCTGCACGCTGTTGATGATGGCAAGTTCGGCGTTGCGTTGTTGCGTGTCTTTAAGCAGACGCTGGGTCTCATCAAATAATCTTACGTTCTCGATTGCGATGACGGCTTGATCTGCAAAGGTCTTGACCAGCTCGATCTGTTTTTCTGTAAATGGCTCCACCAATTGGCGGCGAATGGAGATGCCGCCAATGGATTCTCCATCGCGCAGCAGGGGAGTTGCCAGCACGGTGCGATATCCCCAGCGACGCTGAAGCGAAACGCTGACCGGATATTCGGCTTCGTCCAATTCAACAGCAGCGTCGTGGATGTGAATGATCTTACGGTCAACAATCGAACGGCCCATCACTGAAGCGCGATTCAGTGGCAAGGTTTCCCCTGCCTCCAAACCTGGAATAGGTCCGCGATGGGTCCACTCTTTAAGTCTGTTGCCTTCGATGCGATAGATGTGGGCGTCGTCTGCGCCGCAAACTTTTGCCACGTTGATGGCTATGATCTCCAGCAATGACCTAAGATCTGGCTGGAAGCCGCTCATGGCGCGGAGTACCTCGCCCGTGGCAGTTTGTTGTTCCAACGCCTCGGTGATCTCGTGATTGCGTGTTTGTACTTCATCGAAGAGACGCGCGTTTTCGATGGCGATGCCCATATTGGATGAGAGTGTTTGCAGGAGGCGCAGCTTATTTTCATCAAAGGCATTGGGTCTCAAACTTTGAACATCCACTACACCCAATATTTTTTCTCCCACCATAATGGGCACGCCCATGTAGGATTGGGGATCTTCTTCGCCTTCCACCGCAGTGATATAAGCCTGCGCCCCTTGTTGGGCTATTTCCTGGCTGCTATTAAGGAAAAGAGGTTGGCGGGTAATGATGATCTTTGAGGTCAACCCTCCTTCGCTTAATTCCCATGGCGGCTCATTATCAAAATATTGGCCGTAATAACTATAGGTCAACTGGAGCATGTTTGATGCTGGATCGAACAGTAGAATATCAACGATCTCTGTATTAAATATCTCGCGTACTTTATCACCCACATTGAAGGTGACTGTTTTGACATCCAGCGTCTTGGACATGGCTTCGCTGACCGTGTTGAGGATCGCCAGTTCGGCGGCGCGGTCTTCGGTGATCTTGAGCAGGCGCTGGGTCTCATCAAAGAGACGCGCGTTTTCGAGAGCTACGCCCATGCTGGAGGCTAAAGTGCTCAGTAGACGAACGTCTGATTCACCAAATGCATTCTGTTGATAACTTTGCACACTGACCACCCCTGCGACAAAGTTTCCCAGTGCGATGGGCACGCCCATGTAGGATTGGGGATCTTCTTCGCCTTCCACCGCAGTGATATAAGCCTGCGCCCCTTGTTGGGCTATTTCCTGGCTGCTATTAAGG
>JANMSY010000552.1:0-8044 GCA_031389865.1 Anaerolineales bacterium
TAACGTTGAGCTAACTAAGAACTATAAAACTGGAAACGAAGAACTAAGAAACTAATATGACACACGTCCATTTCATTGGCATCGGGGGCAGCGGACTTTCCGCCATCGCCCGCCTCCTGTTGGAGAGCGGATACACGGTGAGCGGCTCTGACCGCGCATTAACTCCATTCGCCGATGAAGTTCGCAAGGCTGGCGCGACCGTATATGTGGGTCATCATCCACGCAATTTGGAGGGAGCCGATTGGGTTGTGCGATCCTCTGCGATAGCGGATGACAACCCCGAGTTCCAGGCGGCGAAGCGGACGAAGATTCCCGTCTACAAACGCGCTGACTTCCTCGGTGAGTTGATGTCTGACAAAACGGGAATTGCCATCGCGGGTACGCACGGCAAGACGACCACCACGGCCATGGCTGCCTGGGTGTTGAGCGAGCTTGACCGCGACCCATCGTTTGTCGTCGGTGGAGTGGTCAACAATCTTGGGGTCAATGCGCGGGCAGGTAAAGGCAATACGTTCGTGATCGAAGCTGACGAATATGACAACATGTTCCTCGGCCTCAAGCCCCAGATCGAAGTGGTGACCAGTCTTGAACATGATCACCCCGATTTCTTTCCCACATTCGCTTCGATGATGGAATCGTTCCAGAAGTTTGTGGAGCTGCTCCCACAGGATGGCACGCTGATCGCCTGTGTGGAAGATCCAGGTGCGATGGAACTGGTTTCATATGCACGCAAGGCTGGCAAAAATGTTATCGGTTATGGCGTACAGGGCGATAACACCATCAACAGTCCGCTATGGGTGATGGCTCGTGAACTAAAAGCAAACCAGCGCGGCGGGTTCGATTTTGTAGCCTCATCCAATTTGGACAGCACAGGGCCCGGCTCGGTGGACGTATCCCTGCAAGTTCCGGGCAAACATAATGTGCGCAATGCGCTGGCAGTTCTGGCAATTATTGACGTGCTCGGCCTCCCACGTGAAAAAGCGGCACGCGCTCTCGGTGAATTCACGGGTACAGGGCGGCGGTTCGAACTGCGCGGTGAAGTGGATGGCATCAGTGTTTTCGATGATTATGCCCACCACCCCACGGAGATCATGGCAACGCTTGAAGGTGCAAGGGCGCGTTATCCCGACCGTCGCATTTGGGCTGTATGGCAGCCGCACACCTATACGCGTACGAAAACCCTGTTTCTTGAATTTGCACGCGCGTTCAAGGATGCAGATCAAGTCATCGTTACCGAAGTCTACGCGGCGCGCGAACCCAAAGAGGAGTTCAGCTCTGCCGAGATCGTCAGCACCATGCCGCATCTCTCGGCTCGTTACATTGAGAGCCTGCCTGAAGTAACAACGTATCTGCTCCAGCATCTCAAACCCGGAGATGTGGTGCTTGTCCTTTCCGCCGGGGACGCGGATCAAGTCAGTACAGATGTAGTCAAAGGATTACAGGAAAGGTAGACGGATATGAACAAACGACACAGTCGTACCCATCACCCTGAAAGCCTGTCACTGTTGTCATTGAAGGTCGTATTAACCCAGGCCAGGGATCAAGTGCCCCCTCGCATGCAAACCGCGCACAGGGATGCGAATGAGGAACAGGCTTTGCAACTGATCAGGATGATGAAGCTGCAATTTACGGAGCATGCTCATCCAGTAGCTGCCTCGGGTAACCTGCATAAAGAAACGGTTGGGACTGATGCCCGATGAGAAAAAAGAACCGCTTCATCCGGAGACCAACTTCCTGCCACCGTTGAAAATGTTTCTGGCTTTCTTCGACAGGGAATCCCGTCAAAACAAAAAGAAAAAGAAAGCCGAAAACCAGGCAGCCACGGATGAAAAGAATGTTGAGAAGCTGATAGAGAAATTAAGTGAAGAAGACAAGTAGTTCAAAAATGACAGTGATAACCGCACCCATCGACGTGTTATACGCCAGGCTTGGCGATAAGGTGAAGGAGAATATTCCTCTTGCGCCTTATACATCTGCGCGCATTGGCGGATCCGCAGATGTTCTCATCACAGCCGACTCTGCTGATGAGTTGGCGCGGATCATCAAGTTGTTATGGAAACTGGATCTGGAGTTCATCACGCTGGGTGGTGGCTCCAACGTGCTGGTAAGTGACAGGGGCGTACGCGGCATTGTTGTATTGAACCGGGCCAAGGGAGTCCGCTTCCATAACGGCGACCAGCCCTCGGTCACGGCTGAATCGGGCGTTGTCTTCAGTAACCTTGCAAACCGCTGTGCAGCCAAGGGGTTTGCAGGCCTCGAATGGGCTGCAACTGTTCCAGGCACGATTGGCGGCGCAGTCTATGGGAATGCTGGTGCGTTCGGCGGTGATATGACAGGGAATTTGATCTCGGCTGAGCTGCTCACGGAGGATGCACGTGAGAAATTTACTGTTGAACAAATGGCATACGGATATCGCACAAGCGTGCTGAAGCGCGGTGAACTGGATGCAATTGTCCTTGCGGCCGAGTTAAGCCTGCAGAATTCAACGAAGGAAGAAGTGACGGTGAAGATCGAACAGTTCAGCGCACATCGCAAAGCGACCCAGCCGCCCGGTGCAAGTATGGGTTCGATGTTCAAGAATCCGAACGGTGATTATGCCGGGAAGTTGATCGAAGCTTCAGGCTTGAAAGGCACCCGCATCGGCAATGCTGAGATCAGCCCGCTGCACGGAAATTTTTTCATCAATCATGGAACCACGAAAGCAGATGACGTATGTGCTCTGATCCAGCGGGTGCAGAAAACTGTGAAAGAAAAGCAGGGCGCGGATCTGGAACTGGAGATCGAGTTGGTTGGAGAGTGGTGATCCGCACTGCGCGGAGGGTCGAGTGAAAGTCGAGACCTGTAGTCGAAGTGTTGGCCGTCAGTGGTAATTAGAGAGTAGAGACTAGAGAATAGAGATTGGTTTTGAATGGCTGAAAACAAACTTCACGTGGCAGTCATATTTGGTGGACGTTCAGGCGAGCATGAGGTATCGCTCATGTCTGCGCGTTCAGTGTTATCTGTGCTTGATCCCGCCAAATATGAAGTGACACAGATCGGCATCACACATGAAGGTACATGGCTGACGGGTGAAGATGTGATCGGTAAATTCGAGCAGAACCAACTGGACGGTCTCGAGCATTTTGTGCTTTCACCCGACCCCTCAGGCACACAGAAGAAAATCAGTGTTTTCTTCCCTGTTCTTCACGGAACCTTCGGCGAAGATGGGACAATACAGGGACTATTTGAGCTGGCAGATGTGGCTTATGTGGGTGCGGGCGTCGTGGGCTCCGCTGTGGCTATGGATAAGGGCATCTTCAAGGATGTGATGATCGCCAATAACATCCCCATCGTGGATACGATAGTGGTCCTGCGTTATGAGATCGAAAATGACATGCTGGCAGTGATTGCAGAGGCAGAGAAGATGAGTGAGTATCCGCTGTTTACCAAGCCTGCCAATCTGGGTTCGTCAGTTGGCGTCACTCGCTGCAGCAACCGCTCAGATCTGCAGGAAGGCCTGATGGAGGCAGCCATGTTTGACCGCCGTGTTCTGGTTCAAAAGGGAATCAAAAACGCGCGTGAGATCGAAGTCAGCGTGCTGGGCAACAGTGAACCTGTGGCCTCGGCGCCAGGCGAGATATTGCCCAGCCGTGAGTTTTACTCGTACGAATCGAAGTATATCGATGGCACGTCAGGGTATTGCATCCCTGCGCCCCTGCCTGATGAAACAACTGAAATGATCCGTGAGTACGCCGTGCGCGCTTACAAGGCTATTGACTGCGCCGGCATGGCACGCGTGGATTTCTTCGTTGAAAAAGATACGAACAGGATTTATCTCAACGAATTGAACTCGATCCCCGGTTTCACCAAGATCAGCATGTATCCCAAACTTTGGGAAGCAAGTGGACTGCCTTATAACAAACTGGTTGACCGGTTGATCGAGCTTGCAGTGGACCGCAAAGCGGAACGGGACCACACGTCGCATGTTTATCGGAGCAATGCATGAGTGACAAGGAATTGACCCGCGCGGAACAAGTTCGTGTGCGCCGCGAAAGCAA
The DNA here is from genome assembly GCA_031389865.1 of Anaerolineales bacterium. Classification (GTDB taxonomy): domain Bacteria; phylum Chloroflexota; class Anaerolineae; order Anaerolineales; family Villigracilaceae; genus Defluviilinea. The sequence goes on from JANMSY010000552.1 coordinate 4,038, forward strand.
TAACGCCAGGCTCATGGAACGCGTCATAAAGGATGTGACGCGTCCGGTGCCGATGGTTACCACGCGCACCAAACAATCGGGTGCTGCCTCGAAGCGCAAACCCGCCCGCAATACGCGCCGCCGGTTCCAGATCGCCCTGCCCATTGTACGCGATGATATGCGCCCGCTCAGTGTTCCACGTCCACGGTTCGGCATGCGCGCCCTGTCATTCATGATCGTGGCACTCCTCGTCACTGCTTTGTATCTGGCATACAACCTTCCGCAGTTCCGTGCGACACAAGCACAGGTAACCGGTAATCGCCTGATCTCTCCACTGGAAGTCAATTCGGTGATGAATGTCGCGGGACAGCCGATCTTTTTGCTAAAGCCTGATGATCTGGAGACACGCCTGCGTCTTAACTTCCCGGAGCTGGTTGCCGTGGAAGTGACCATTTCTCTGCCCAATCTTATTTCCGTTGCGCTCACCGAGCGGAAGCCGGTCGTACGCTGGCAGCAGGGTGAGGGTTACACATGGATCGGTGACGACGGTGTCGCATTCCGGCCACGCGGAGATATTGCAGAGTTGATCTCTGTTGTAGCGGTATCAGCCCCACCTGTGGAAGAAACCGTGTCCACTGATCCGTTCAGTCCCGCTCCATTTATTTCACCCGGGCTGATACGAACGCTGCAGGGACTCGCAGGACACGTCCCGCCGGGCATGTCGATTCTGTATGATGCAAACTTCGGTTTCGGCTGGGATGACCCGCGCGGCTGGCGCGTCTATTTTGGGACGAGTTCCAGCGACGTTGAGTTGAAAATGCGCGTCTATGAATCGATGGTCAATTCGCTGACACAGAGAGGCATCCGCCCTGCATTGATCAACGTAACGTATCCGACTGCGCCATATTACAGGATGGGTCAATAACATGGAAGAAATTGTTGTAGGCATTGACGTGGGCACGACCAAGGTCTGCACGCTGGTTGGGCGGGTGGAGGATGATAAATCCATTCGCATCCTTGGCGTTGGCATTGAACCATCCGAGGGCATCCGTAAAGGCATCATCGTGGACCTTGCCGCGGCGTCACAGGCGATCACGCGTTCGGTGGAAAAAGCCGAAACCACCTGCGGGCTGGAGATCACATCCGCATTGGTGAGTATGGCAGGTGCCCATGTGGCATCTGTGAACAGCCGCGGCGCGGTGGCTGTCAACGGAAATGTGATCGAGCAATATGATGTGGCTCACGCATTGGAGCAGGCACGTGCGGTTGCGATTCCTCATGACCGCGAGATCATTCATGTGATCCAGCGAGGGTTCACCATTGATGGGCAGGATGGTATTCGGAACCCGAAGGGAATGCATGGCTACCGCCTGGAAGTGGAGGCGCACATCATTACCGCATCTGCCGCGACCGGAGATAACCTGCGTCAATGTGTGGGCGCGGCAGGCGTGGGCATCCAGCAGTTTGTGTTGAACCCGCTTGCTTCAGGAGAAGTGGTGTTGACCGAGCAGGAACGACAGATGGGCGTGGCAGTATGTGATATCGGGGGCGGCACAACAGACCTGGCGATCTATGTCAATGGCGATGTGTGGCATACGATGGTGCTGGCAGTTGGCGGCAATCACGTCACACAGGATATCGCTCACGGCCTTCGTTTGTCTTTTGAACAGGCCGAGGATGTAAAAAAACAGCATGGATATGCCGTCCGCTCCCAGGTTGGTTCCGAGGAATATTTTTCGATACGTCCATTTGGTGAAGAACGGCCTGTGCAGATCAATCGCCAGGAGCTGGCGCATATCATTGAGGCACGTGTTGCGGAGATCTTTTCACTTACGTTGCAGGAGATCAAACGTTCAGGATATGACGGTCTCCTGCCTGCGGGCATGGTGTTGACGGGTGGTACAGCTGCATTGCCGGGTATCAGGCGTGTTGCATCCGAGGTGCTTGGGATGCCCGTCCGCACAGCACAGCCGGATAATCTCTCTGGTTTTGTAGATCGGTTGAACTCACCTGCATATTCAACAGGTGTAGGCTTGTTACGATGGGCAGTCTCAATGCATGATCAGGATTTGAGCATTGGACGAGAACGTCGTCCGAAAGGAGAAAAGCGTATGGATTTTAGTTTTGTAAAGAAGTGGATCGGACGGATATTACCGTAGCACTCTTAAAATATTATGTTACGGAATCAATTGCAAGTATCATAAGACCCAATGTTTGATGGAGGTAGATATGGACTCGACCAATAAGCAAGATGTAGAGCAACAAGCAGGACAACCCATTGCCCGCATTAAAGTGATCGGTGTGGGCGGCGGTGGATCGAACGCTGTCAACCGCATGATCGATGAAGGCATTCAGGGCGTTGATTTCATCGCTGTGAATACTGATTCACAGGCACTTATGCTGGCGAAGGCAAAGACCCGCCTGCGACTCGGTGACAAGCTCACGCGCGGCCTCGGCGCAGGTGGTGACCCCGAGATCGGCCGCAAGGCCGCAGAAGAATCCGCAGACGAACTGTATAACACGCTGAAAGGCTCGGATATGGTTTTCGTCACTGCGGGGATGGGCGGCGGCACGGGTACCGGTGCAGCTGCCGTTGTCGCGCAGGTTGCCAAGGAAAGTGGAGCGCTCACGATCGGCGTTGTGACGCGTCCCTTCACGTTTGAAGGAATGCGGCGCATGCAATCCGCTGAAGTCGGGATCGGCAAACTGAAGGAACATGCCGATACTTTGATCGTAATCCCCAATGATCGTTTACTGCAAATTGCAGATAAGCGCGCCTCTCTGCAGGATGCCTTCCGTCTTGCAGATGATGTTCTGCATCAGGGCATTCAGGGCATTTCAGAGTTGATCACCATCCCTGGTCTGATCAACCTCGATTTCGCCGACGTACGCGCGATCATGTCTGAGGGCGGCGCGGCGCTCATGGCCGTGGGAACAGGCTCAGGCGATGAAAGAGCGAAGAAGGCTGCTGAAACAGCGATCTCCAGCCAGCTGCTCGATATCACGATTGACGGCGCACGCGGCGTCCTCTTCAACGTCACAGGCGGACCGAATATGACGCTCTTCGAAGTGAACCAGGCTGCGGCGATCATCCGCGAAACGGCTCACCCGGATGTGAACATGATCTTCGGTGCTGTCATTGATCCGAACATGGGCGACGATATTCGCATTACGGTTATCGCAACCGGATTCGAACGCAATAGCATTCCGCGCCGTGCATTCGAAAAACAGCCGCGCTCAGACTCCAGGCGATCGGAGTCCATTGGCTACATGCGCTCCAGTGAATCAGTCAGCGTTCAGGCGGACGTTCAATTTGGTGAGGCGAAACAGGCTTCTCAGCCCCCGGTCAGCCGCGATGATCTCGACATCCCAACCTTTCTGCGGAATCGAAGATAATCGTGTAGGAAACGGCGGCTGCCGTTCCGTACGATACAAATAAATATCGGTCAAGTCCAGTTCCCCTTGCCAGGGCGGTTCTGGCGTGCCTGGGCGAGGCGCGCCAGGCCGCTCTGTGCGGTTTAATCCCGTCCCTCCAAAATACGACAATAAAAAGTATCCATCCATCCTACGTTTCAATCTTCGTATTTGTGGGGCTGGGACGGGCAGCGGCGGTGGGGCTGTGAACCATATCCATTAATATATCCAAAACCTATTCAGGGGAGTTGGAAACGGATGGGACCTATGCTAAAATAAATGTGATGAAAGAAAATATTTCCAAACCCGTTCACCCATCCTATAAAAAACATCGCAAGGATCTTGCCTGGAAGATCATTCTTCCTGTCGTGTTGAGCACAATACTCTGTATTGCCTTGATTGTGCTTATCAATCTCGCGACCTTTGGAGCAGGCGGAGACGTGGCGCGCTGGGCGGCGATCTCCACAATCTGGATCGCAATTCCCACCATGATTGTCATGCTGGTCTTTCTCGCACTGCTGGTCGGCATCATCTATCTGCTGGCAAAACTTCTCAATATCACTCCAAAATACACAGCCATGACCCAGGATTTCTTCTACAAGGTGGAAAGTTAT
>JANMSY010000567.1:0-1860 GCA_031389865.1 Anaerolineales bacterium
CTAACTTCTCCTTTTGAAAAAGTATTACGATTAGATATCGGACATCAAGGTTGAAGGATGTTCAATCCCTGATGTCTGAGTTCTAACCTCCATGTCATTGCGAGCCCGCAGGGCGAAGCAATCTCCAACACGATGAGGGGATTGCTTCGTCACAACGAACGCTCCTCGCAATGATATGGTCGTAATTATTTCTTCAACTCCAACAACACCTTCCTCACGATTTCCTCTACTTGTGAGTCAACGCTGCTCGATGGTGCTGGCGCGGACGAAGCATGAGGGGCTCCACCAGAAAATGCACTACGCGCGGCTTGTGTATCCGTGGAACCGGGCGCAAATGCCGCGTCGGGCGCAGTGCGGATTTCATATGCGAGTTTCTTTACATTATACAGGTGATGCACTGTAATATTATCACCAGTGATCGCGCCGCCCACACCACCCGAGCCGAGCGTCATGGCAGGCATCACGCCTGTTGTATAGCCTGTTGTTCCCAGTGTGCCAAAAGTATTGACGACAATGCGGAAGACTGGCTTCTCCAGTCCAAACTGCATAATGACATTTTCATCCTGCGCATGGATAACAAGCGAATGACCGCGTCCGCCGTAATTGATCATTTCAATCGAACGCTCACAGCCTGCCTCCCAGCCATCCACTTCGTACCAGCCCAGCACTGTGGTCAACTTTTCGCCTGAGAGTGGTTCATCGCGCCCGACGCTGTTAAGTCTCACTACGAGAATGCGCGCCCAATCTGGCACGCTAAACCCGTACATCTGCGCTAACTGTTGCGGACTCTTGCCCACGCCTTTTGGATTCGGTAAATGACCGACGAATAAATTCCTTGCAAGGATCTGCTTGATATCATCACCGACAAAATACGCGCCTTCTGCTTTCATCAACTCTTCAAGCTGTGCAGCGATGGGTTTGTCTGCCACCACTGCTTGTTCTGTGGCACAAATTACGGAATGATCAAAAGCTTTGGATGCAACAATATATTTGGCAGCGCGCTGAACGTCTGCCGAACGATCCACGTAGACAGGCACATTGCCAGGGCCGACTCCGTAGGCGGGCTTGCCAACGGAATGTGCGGCGCGCACCATGTCTGAGCCGCCCGTGGCAAGGATGACTGCCACGTATTTGTGTTTCATCAATTCCTGTGTGCCGGGCAAAGTGATCCGGCTCATGCAGTTGACCAATCCCTTGGGCATGCCTGCCCGTTCTCCGGCCTCTGCCATGATGCGCGCTGTCTCCACACAGCATTTCGCCGCGAACGGATGCGGTGCGACGACGATCCCATTGCGTGCTTTGACCGAGATCAGGATCTTGAACATTGTCGTCGATGTGGGGTTGGTGCTGGGCGTCAATGCCGCCACAACACCCATCGGCCATGCAATATCATATGTCCGTTTTTGTGGGTCACTGCGAATCACTCCCACGGTGGGAATGTCCTTGATGGCTTCCCATAATAATTTCGATGACAATAAATTCTTGAGAGTCTTATGTTCGGGGACGCCGTAGCCTGTCTCTTCGCTCGCCATCTTGCCAAGCGTCTGCGCCGCGTCCTCGGCGGCTTGTGCCATCGCCGCGCAGATGCGATCCACTTCCGCTTGTGTGGCGCGCATAAATTTTCGTTGCGCATCTCGCGCCTGCGTTGCCAGAGTCCTGGCTTCTTGGATGGATTGAAGGTCGTTATCGAATTCTGCCATAATGTTTCCTTATGTCATAGCTTCCCAAAGGCTCGCAATGACATATCTAATAATTAAATGGATTACTCGCTACCTCAAGTACCTTATTCTGAAATGCGACCACTGCGGCCTGGGACGCGGGTTGATCGCCTGTGAGCATCACGCCCATATAATTTGTTTC
>JANMSY010000578.1:0-21428 GCA_031389865.1 Anaerolineales bacterium
GTAACTTCATTTGCCTGCGCAAGGACCGCCGTTAACTCGATCCCTTTGATCTCCAGGGAACGCTTCAACTTTTCGTTTTCGGCTTCCTTCTTCTGGAAATCGTCCATGAGTTTTTCATATTTTTCCTGCAGGGAATTTTTCTTTTTAGCGGGCACCGCGCCTCCCAAATTGACGCTCGAGCATATCCACAGAAAGATGGATCATCGTTGGCCTGCCATGCGGGCAGGTACGCGGCGAGTCGCATGACTCAAGGTTGGACAGCAAGGCGCGCTGTTCCTCATTCGAGAGAACCTGCCCCGCCTTGACCGCCATCCGCTTGCAGACTCGTGCCACAAGCCTGGCCTCGATCTCGTTTTGCAGTGGGGTCTCATCCTCTTCGAAGTCCTCCACCAGGGCGCGCAATGCGGCAGTGGCGTCACTGCCCATAAACAGCACAGGCATGGCACGCACTTGGAACGTGTTGGGGCCAAACTCTTCCACGTCGAAGCCAAATTGCTGCAACACTGGTAATTGAATAAGTAGTGAAGTTGCAGATTGAGGAGGAAGTGTAACGACTGTGGGAGTGAGCAGGGATTGCGAAGGGATGTTCTTCATCCCATGCTGCGCCATCAATTTTTCGAACAGCACCCGCTCATGTGCAGCGTGCTGGTCAACAAGATACAAACCATCCGGACCTTCCGCCACAAGATATGTCGCGCCGATCTGGCCGATCAATCGTAATAGCGGGATTGCTGCAAACGATGGACGGTCGATTTCAGATTTTCGATTTTCGATTTGCGATTGCAAATTTGCAGCTGGCAACTGACCACTGTCCACTGACAACGGACCACCACCCACTGAGATTTCTTCATCATGCCCAATGCTCCAGTCCAACCCCACATGACGCGCGGGTTCACCTGGCACCGTGCGCGTGGTTCCCCACAGGGACGATGCGACATTTGGCACCGGCGAATATGCCAGCAAAGCCTTACGCACCGAACGCTGGACGAAACTAAAGATCCTGTCCTGGTTCCGAAAACGGACCTCCGCTTTGGCAGGGTGGACGTTGACATCCACTTCGTCGGGGCGGATTTCGAGGAATAAGGCAGTCAGGGGATAGCGCCCCACCATTAATAAGGTGTGATATGCCTGCAGGAGCGCGCTGGAGAGCGAAACATCATGCACCCAGCGGCCGTTGATAAAAAAAGTGATTTCCTTGCGGTTGGAACGCGTCAGGGATGTGGGGCTGATGAAGCCCATCAATCGCAAGCCATCTTCTTCAGACATAACTTCGAGCATTTGCTTTGCCGTATCCACACCGTACAAGGCAGCCAGGATGGATCGCCGGCTGCCATCACCTGATGTGTGCAGGGTGACATTCGTTCCATCTGACAATTTGATCCGTTTTTCAGGATAGGCCAGAGCGTAGCGCGTGACCAGCATGTCAATTGCGCGGCGCTCGGTGACATCGGCCTTCAAAAATTTTAAACGTGCCGGGACGTTATGGAAAAGATCCTCGACACGGATGGTTGTTCCAACGGTTGTGCCTACTTTGGTCAGCCTGCCAGGTTTGCCTCCCTCTACGGTCACGCGCGCACCTTCTGTTTCATTTAGTACGCGTGAGGTAATGATCATACGCGAAATGGAGCCGATCGAAGCGAGGGCTTCGCCGCGGAATCCAAGCGTGGAGATGGAAAAAAGCTCATCGGAGCGTACCAGCTTCGAGGTCGCATGACGCGTGACGGCCAGTTCCAGCTCATCGGAGGGGATGCCCGCTCCGTCATCCGCCACCTCTATCAGTTTTTTCCCAGCTTCCTCGATTGTGATCGTAATCGAGCGCGCCCCCGCATCCAGTGAGTTTTCCAGCAGCTCCTTCACCACCGAGGCGGGACGCTCGATGACTTCACCCGCGGCTATTTGCGAGGCTACCTCTGAGGAAAGTAAACGAATGGTCATGTCAGGATTATAACGCGCCCAGGGCTATAATGATCGGCATGGATAAACGCCTGCTTACCATCCTGTCCTTCATCCTGTTATCCTGTTCCGTGTTTGCAACACCTGCGTATCCTACGCCTGTGACCGTGGTTGATCCTACTGCAACTGTAACCGTCCCCACGCAAACTCCTGCGACCACTCCCACACTTGCGCCTTATGAGCAATCTACCATTGATTATCTACGTAAACGCACATATGGGGGCGGAAGAATTGAAATTTTTTAATCAGGAACTAAAATGAACAAAACCTTCGCAAGGTTGTAAAAGGTATAATCGCCAAATGCGGTTTTCAACCCTCTTTTTCGATCTCGACGACACACTGTATCCCTCCTGCACGGGTCTCTGGCTTGCCATCAAGGAGCGCATGAACATGTACATGCGCGAGCGTCTTTTCATCCCGCAGGCGGCTATTCCCACCTTGCGCGAACATTATTTCAAAATATACGGGACCACCCTGAACGGTCTTCAGAAACACCATAAAGTGGACAAGGACGAATACCTGGCCTATGTGCATGACCTGCCTCTGCAGGATTTCCTGACCCCAAACCCGGTCCTGCGGGATGTGATCGCTTCGCTGCCGACCCGCAATCTGATCTTTACAAACGCAGACTCTTTCCACGCCCGACGCGTCCTTACAGCGCTCGAGCTGGATGATCTCTTCGATACCATCGTGGATGTCAACGCGGTCGCGCCCTACTGCAAACCGATGCCTGAATCCTTCGCCATCGCAATGGAACTCGCCGATGAACCGGACCCTCGCAAATGTGTCATGATCGACGACCTGTCCCGCACCACTCGTGCGGCGCTGGGGGTTGGCATGGCGGGTCTTTTGTATGGAAGTGATATCCCAACACCAGATGCAAGCGGCGTCTTCACCGATTGGACACACCTGCCAATATTGCTGGGTGATTAAGGGTTTGTATTAATCATAAAACAAGCTACATGCCGTTCTCCCGAAGGAGCGTTCGTTGCGACTGAAGAATCCCCTGTACCAGTAAGCGAGACTCTCACCTGCACTCCCACTCCGTTTCACTTCGGGGACAGGTGTGCACCAAACGCACGATTTTGAATTGCCAGGCAATTCATAGCAAATCGGGTACAAGTGTCGCTGCGCTCACACACCTGCACCCACCGCAGGCGCGGTGTGTTTTTCGGGAGAGTGGCACGAGAATCAGGAGTTGGAAAATGGAATCTGGAACTGCTGTAGTCGGTGCGTTGCTATTTATCCTTCTGATCGTTGTCGCGAACTTTGCCATGTACGCGATCGCGCGCCGCGCAACGAAGGGCGGAAACTCGCGCTGGATGTCGGCATTGAAGGATGGGTTGAGCAAACCACTGGACAGCAAGGCAAACAAATCCATGGATGAGCTGCGGCAAAAAGTGGACGAACTGAAAAAAAACAACAACGAAGAGGATTGATTTCTTCACAATTCAGGGTGGTGTAGACAACGAATAATATACATCACTCATATACGCAATTCATCATGCTTTAATGACCGCATAGTATCGTTATGCCGAATACCTATTGGAGGCATTTGTGAATAAAACCATCAAAATTATCATCGGTATTTTTATTGCAGGCGTCCTGCTGGCGGGGGCATTCTCCGGCGGATTCCTCGCGGCTACCCTTCTTCCGGGCGGAAATGCATTGCCCGGCATCAATGATTTGAACCCATTCGCCTCAGGGCCATCCGCTGAACCGAGTGCCACCACACCAGACGAATTGGAAACACTTTTCATACCGTTCTGGGAGGCATGGAATATCGTGCACGAGCAGTATGTAGACCAGCCAGTGGACGATCTTGCCCTGATGCAGGGTGCGATCCGCGGCATGATGGACGCGCTGGGTGATAAGCAAACCTTCTATATGGAGCCACAGGTTTATGAAAATGAAACATCCTCGCTGCAGGGTTCCTATGAGGGGATCGGCGCATATGTGGACACGGACGGCGAATATCTCACGATTGTGAGTCCCATTGAAGGTTCGCCTGCCGATGCAGCCGGGCTAAAACCCGGGGATAAAGTGATCGCCATTGACGATGAGGACATGACCGGAGTTGCTCCCGAAGAGGCCCGCTTAAAGGTATTAGGCCCGGATGGCTCACAGGTCAAACTAACGGTTGCACGCGAGGGTGAGTCTGCACCGCTGGATTTCGTCATCACCCGTGCTGAGATTGTCATACGCAGTGCTGAAGGAAAAATGCTGGAGGATGGCATTGCCTATGTAGATATCAACACGTTCGGCGAAAAGACCACTGCCGAACTGCGTGAAGCGCTGGATGAGTTAATGGCACAAAATCCACGCGGAATCGTTATTGACTTAAGGAACAACCCCGGCGGATACTTGAACACATCGGTGGAAGTATCCTCGGAGTTTATTGATGAAGGTTTGATCCTCATCGAGCAATATGGCAACGGCAGGCGCGATGAATATAAGGCTCTTGGCAATGGACGCGCAACCGATATTCCACTTGTCGCTTTGATTAACGAGGGATCGGCGTCTGCTTCTGAAATACTCGCTGGCGCATTACAGGATTATGAACGCGCCACATTGGTTGGCGTGCAATCCTATGGAAAAGGCTCGGTGCAGAACTGGCAACCGCTTTCCAATGACCAGGGTGCTGCGCGTGTAACAATTGCCAAATGGCTCACACCCGATGAACGTGCCATCGACCAAATAGGTTTGACGCCGGATGTGTGGGTTGAGTTAACCGCAGAAGACTTTGCAGCCGAACGCGATCCCCAACTGGACGCGGCAGTCGAAACACTGCTGGCTGTCATCAACAACACAGCAATTCCAACGTCCATGCCCACCAGCATTCCAGCTGGCACGCCAACTTCCATACCTTAACGGAGTTAAAAATGCTTTTCTTCGACCCAACCTACTTTATCTTTATGATCCCCGCCTTCATCATTATGGCGCTTGCGTCGTGGTATGTACGCTCATCCTATAATAAATGGAGCAAGATCCGCGCCACAAGCGGACTTACCGGCGCCCAAGCCGCCCAGCGGCTCATCTCCACCGGCAATTTATATGGGGTGCAGGTGGCAGGGACACAAGGCCAGTTGAGCGATCATTACGATCCGCGCAATAAAACGCTCTTCCTTTCAGCTGGCGTGCATGATAGCCCCTCTGTTGCTGCGGTGGCAATCGCTGCCCACGAACTGGGACATGCCATGCAGGATGCAGAAGACTACTTCCCCATGCAGATCCGTTCCTTTCTGGTGCCTGTGGTGAACATTGGCTCGAACCTGGGCTGGATCCTGATCATGATTGGTCTGTTCCTGCAGCAGATGAATATCGCCTGGCTGGGCGTGATCGTTTTCTCCGGTGGAGCGCTGTTTGCCCTTGCAACGTTGCCGGTGGAATTCAACGCTTCGGCCCGCGCAAAGGAGCTACTCTACTCCACCGGCATCATCCAAACGGAAGAGGAACGACGCGGCGTCAATACAGTGCTTAATGCAGCAGCAATGACCTACGTCGCGGGTCTCATTACTGCGGTCTTACAACTGCTTTATTTTGTCTTCCTCATCGGAGGACGCCGCAGGGACTGACACGTCCAGTGAGGATTGTCGAGATAAATAGAGAAGATGCCGACTCATCAAATGTCGGCATCTTTTTATTTGGAAGTCACATCAAAAATATCATCCTCCCGAACTACACACCGCGCCTGCGGTGGGTGTCGGGACGATGCCGTCTCGCCCCGACGGGCTCGTGGCCCGAACGGGGTGCAAGTGTCGATCGCAACGAACGCTCAATCAGAGTGACATGGGATTTCCGGGATATCGGGCATTAATTATATGAGTATAATCCTCTCAAGATGCGGAAATTCATATTCATTGTTGTGCTCTTCCTCGGCGCGGCCCTTATTTACATCAGTCTTAGTGAAATCGAAAGCGTCATTGACACCCTTCAACAGGGGAATTTATGGTTCATCCTTCTGGCTATCCTGATCCAATGTACATGGTTGATTGTTGCAGGACTCACATACCAATCGCTATACCACTTGCTTGGTTTAGAGGAGACAGTTTATAAACTAATCCTGCTTTCTGCCTCTGCATCTTTCGTAAACATCGTTGCCCCGAGTGCAGGCGTGGGTGGCATGGCAGTCTTTATTAGCGCGGCGGCGCGTGACGGACATTCACCCGGCAAGGTAACAGTCGCCAGCATGTTATGCCTTTTCCTGGATTACGTTGCGTTCCTGTGTGTTCTTACACTCGGGTTGATCGTGCTCTTCCGCCGCAACGACCTCGATCCCGGCGAGATCGCAGCATCTGCAGTTATTTTCAGCATTGCAGCAGCGTTCGGTTTTCTGCTTTATCTCGGCTCGCGCTCAGCGAATGCGCTTGGCAACGCGCTGGCATGGATGGCACGCCTCGTTAACCGCATCACGAATCCCTTTATCCATCATGAATATCTTAGCGAAGCACGCGCTCATGAGTTTGCACATGAAATGGCACAGGACCTGAAGTCTCTGCCAGAACGGCCGCACAGTCTTATCGTCCCTCTTTTGTACTCATTCGCCAGTAAAGCGCTCCTGATGTGCGTGCTGGTATCAGTCTTTCTCGCCTTTCAAGTGCCCTTCTCAGCAGGGACGATCATTGGCGGCTTTGCCATCACCTATCTCTTTCTGATCGTCTCTCCCACCCCGGCAGGCATCGGCATCGTGGAAGGTATTATGCCCATTGCCCTTTCGTCGTTGCGCGTACCATGGAGCCAGGCAGTGATCATCACACTGGCATATCGCGGCATTACCTTTTGGATCCCGTTGGGCCTGGGTGCATTGGCGTGGCGATTGCTGGATCGGAAATGGGAAGCGGCTTCTTCATAGGGCATCTATTAACGATCTCTAACCTACAGAACGATTCGGGGGCAAATGCAATAAAATAGTTCCATGCCTCTCCTTTCTCTTTTGGATTTCTGGAAACGTGACCGTGATACCGCACCCAATCTCGTTGCCTGGCGGACGCTGCCTGCGCGCCCCGCCCAAACGCATCCCTTTCCAGATGACCTGCCTGCTCCCGTTAAACAGACTCTGATCGCGTCTGGTATTCATTCGCTGTATTCCCACCAACTCGAAACATGGACTCACGTCCTCCTGGGAGAGAACATTATTCTTTCGACAGGCACAGCCAGTGGAAAGACACTCGCATACAACCTGCCTGTCTTTGCCACATTGCTGCAAGACTCAAACGCCCGCGCCCTATACCTATTCCCCACCAAAGCTCTCGCCCAGGATCAACACATCAATCTCCAGTCTCTACTCTCTACTCTCGAATCACCCATCCTACCCAGCTCTGCGATCTACGACGGCGATACTCCTCAAAAAGACCGCTCCGCCATCCGCAGGAATGCGCGTATCGTGTTAAGCAACCCGGACATGCTCCATACCGGCATCCTGCCGCACCACACCAACTGGAGTGACTTCCTCACCCATTTGCGCTTCGTGATCATCGATGAAGCCCACACCTATCGCGGCGTCTTCGGCTCGCATGTGGCAAATGTAATTAGAAGGCTCAAACGCGTGGCAAACTTCTATGGTGCCAATCCTCAATTCATTCTGGCATCTGCCACGATTGGGAACCCAAAAGAACTTGCAGAAAAACTGATTGAAAAAACGGTCCATCTTATTGACAACGATGGCTCCGCGCGTGGACCGCGCCACTTTATTATCTACAACCCACCACTGACAGATGAATCACTGGGCCTGCGAAAATCATCCCTTCTCGAAGGCGTACGGTTGGCACAGGATTTGATTGCCAGTAACGTTCAATCGGTGGTCTTTGCACGCTCGAGAAGAAGCGTCGAAATTATCCTGCGTTATTTACAGGGAGCTCAATCTCCAGACTCCAGTCCCGAGTCACCACTTATCGATTACGACTCTTTACCCAATCTTCAATCAGTCATCCGCGGTTATAGAAGCGGCTACCTCCCCGCCCAACGCAGAGAGATCGAAAAGGGACTGCGCGACGGCACTGTCAAAGCTGTCGTTGCCACGAACGCGCTCGAGCTCGGAATCGACATCGGCGGGCTGGGCGCGGCGATCCTTGTCGGCTACCCGGGCACCGTCGCTTCAGCGAGACAGCAGGCCGGGCGCGCCGGACGTGGACTGGAATCCGCCGTGGCAGTTCTGGTTGCCTCGGCAAGTCCGCTTGACCAGTTCCTGGCGCATCATCCCGAATATTTTTTCGAGCGGTCGCCTGAGCAGGCATTGGTCAACCCCGATCATTTGCTGATCCTGCTGGAGCATGTGCGCTGCGCAATGTTCGAATTGCCGTTCCAAAAAGGTGAAGGGTTCGGCGCGTTGCCGCGTGAGAGCATTGACGAATACCTGCAATTTCTCGTGTCCAACAGTGAAGCACACGAATCGCACAACACGGTTTTTTGGATGGCAGACCAATATCCCGCTGCGAACATTTCACTGCGTTCCGCCTCGCCGCAGGGCGTGGTGCTTCAGACGACCATGGAAGATCGACCCCAAACGATCGGCACCGTGGACGGCGAAAGCGCGTTGTGGATGGTCCATCCGGGCGCGATCTATTTGCATCAAGCACAATCTTTTTTTGTGAAGGAATTGAATCTCGAAGAGCATATCGCCCGGTTGAAGCCCATCGAAAGCGACTACTACACCGAGCCACTGCGCACCACGGAAGTGACCGTACTTTCCACGAGTGCTGAAGCCGGCTTCCTCGGCGGCGAAAAAAAGTGGGGTGAACTGCAGGTAACCACGCAAGTGACAGGCTTCCGCAAACGCCGCTGGTACACACATGAGAATCTCGGAGAAGAGCCGCTGGACCTGCCGCCCACCGATCTGCAGACCACCGGGTATTGGGTTTCCCTGTCCGGGGGGGCGATCTCGCATCTGCGCGAAGCCGGAGCCTGGACCAACGACCCGAACCACTACGGCCCTGACTGGCTAAAGATCCGTGACCGGGTCCGTGCACGCGATAAATATACGTGCCAGGTCTGCGGCGCAGTGGAAGCAGGGCGGCAGCATGACGTGCATCACAAGACTCCATTCCGTGCATTCACATCGTTGGTGGAGGCGAATCGACTCGAAAATCTGACAACGCTCTGCCCATCCTGTCACCATAAGGTGGAACAGAACGTTCGCATGCGCAGTGGGCTGGCTGGCCTCGCATATGTGCTTGGAAACCTCGCTCCACTATTCCTGATGTGCGATGCCGGGGATTTGGGGAGTCATGTCGAGCCCGTTGAAAATCAAACCTTCGGCCAGCCAACAGTTGTACTCTACGATCTTGTTCCCGCGGGCATCGGGTTCAGCCAGAAGCTCTTTGAATTGCACGATGAGCTCATTGCCCGCGCGCTGGAACTCGTCAGCGAATGTCCCTGTGCAGATGGGTGTCCCTCGTGCGTGGGACCTGGCGGTGAAAATGGATATGGGGGAAAACAGGAGGCACTGGAAATTTTGAAGGAACTCACTCGTTAAAGCTGACAACCTGCCTGGAACGTGAACTCAAAAGCTGGTGGTCACAGTGCCGTATGCTGAGTTGCAGGCGGTAAGTAACCCCAAGGATCATTGGGAAGGATCATCCGGTAATGACTCAATATGGCTTTCAACAGTAACCTGACAGAACGGAATAATGTCATGCTGAGCGCAGTGAAGCATTTCTACGAAGGTGCGTGAGACCCTTCAGTCGCTCGAGAACGCTCCTACAGGGTGACATAATTGGACTTCGAGACAACCCGGAACGAGAGCCAGGGAATCGCTTGACTCTCGTTTTAATTATCTGTATAGTAAATGCAGTTGGCGGTATGCTATTTCAGGCAACTCTTCTCGTTGATCTTATCGCAATGGCCATCACCTTGTGGCTGGCGTTCTATCTCTTTGCCAGAGGCTTCCCAAGCCGTATTACATTGCGCGCCGTCATCCTGCTGCTGGTGTTATCTGTTTTTTTCTATGGGGCTTACAACAATATTTTTCACCAAGTCGTGGGCACTGCAGCATGGCGGGCAGTAATGCTCGTGATCGGGCTAGCCAGCTGGTACAGCCTGACGTATCAGATCATGTCCGTTCATAGTCAGAAACAACTCCGCTGGCTCGAAATCAGTATATACATTCTTGCTGTCATTACGGCGGCTTTGCTGTTAGTGCCCAACTCGTTCATCCATGAACGGGGGAATGCGCTGTTTGTGGCGCACATGCGAATCGGCCTTCCTTACATTGTATATAGCATTTATCAATGGGGAGTCGCATTGTGTATTTTGCTTAATTTGCTCATCGATGACAGAGTCGGACTCACCTCGCGCGGAAAGTATTTTCTGGTTGCATCAGTATTCCCAACTGCATCCGTTATTTATGGAGTCACAGGGCTGATCGCGTCCCGTCCTTTGCCACGCATCGTACCGGATCTGTTGATCTTTAGCGGAGTCTTTCTTTTGAGCATATCCGTGGCCCGTCACCAAACGTTGCTGGAACGGCGGACAACCGTTCAGGGTTTTGTGATCGCTACTCTCACTATCCTGAGCTTATCTGGGGTTTATGCCTATATGGGCTGGCGTTTGGCGTTGCCGATGGAGCTAATGGCCACTGTAGTTGGGCTGGCTATCTTAACTCACTCCTTCTATGACCTGGTGCGTGAGTTTTTAGAACGCTTGCGCACTCGTCGGGAGGGCGCTTTTAGAAAGCAGCTGCGCCAGCTCGAAAGCGCAGGCGAAAACGCCCTCAGATATCGTCTGAAGGAAGGCCTGGATCTGTTATGCCAGTCCCTGGATGCTCCAAGCGGACTCATCGCTATTCGAAGCGGTGATGAATTTCTTGTAACCGCGACCCGACACTCGGTCCCGCTGGAGAGCCGCGTTCCGGCAGACCAGGTTTCCTTCGAGGATATATCCCAGCCCAAGGATGGTCAACTTCGGCAACTGGGATGGATCGCTCCATCATTTGATGGACAGACCCAAATTGCTTTTGTGGGGATTGGAAAACCGAAAGCCAGGCTCAATTATTCAACCAGTGATTTGGAGCTGCTGGCTGAGGTGGCCGACCAGATCGGCACCATCGTCTCATTAAACAATCTTCGCCCTCACCAAACCGATCAGATCCGTCAGCTTGTGGCTGAATCACGGGCGAATGTTTCCGAATTAAACGTCATAGCCGGTGAGATGATCGATGCAATCACAACGCATCCTGACCCTGATTTCATCAAAATGGTTGAGGATTCATTACGCCATTTACATGATTACATTGATCTCGGGCAATCGCCTCTTGCCGAGTGGGCAAAGGTGGACGGCGGATCTCATGTGGAGCGCGGCAGGCATTTGCAACAGCTGCTAAACGATTCCATCGAATCTTTTCGGCCGGCCGAGAAGCGCCCAGGTGAGCCCCTGCCGCGCGTCTGGTACAACTACGCGGTATTACACGACGCATATGTTGAGGGTGCCCAGAACCGCGAAATCATGGCGCGTTTGTATATCTCTGAAGGGACATTCAATCGCACACGCCGCAACGCCATTCGCGGACTAGCGAGATTGTTGGTCGAGAAAAAAGGGCAGTAAAAAAACAGTCGTAGAAATGAAATGTTCAGGCCTCCATGATCTTTGAGACCATGGGGGGCCGACTTTTTAAAACTGGCGTCTTTTGGCAGTTTCTTCTCTGGTTTTGGCAGTCTGAAAATGCGATAGTGGGGACAACCTAAGGAGATCGCCATGAAAAACAACCTTTTATTCAAATTGATATTGTTCGCAACCATCCCCGTGGTGCTCTGGGCATCACGTGAACCTGTCTCTGCAATGTGGACGTGGTTCAGCGATCGGGATGCAGTTAGCGCATCCATGAATCACCTCGGCGTCTGGGGTCCGGTCGTTTTATTCGTTCTGTTTGTTCTGCAAGTCTTTCTTGCTTTTATCCCCGGGCAGGCATTGATGATGGCATGCGGCTTTCTGTACGGCTTTTGGGGTGGATTCCTGGTCTCCTGGCTCAGCCTCGTTGCCGGTGGAGAACTTGCCTTTGTGCTAGCCCGCCGCTATGGGCGAACTTTCGCAGAAAAGTGGATTTCGCCAAATGTGCTGGCTCGTTGGGATCAGGCCGCGAAAGGTCAGGGAATTGGCTTCTTTGCCACAACTCTGGTTATGCCGCTTGTTCCTAATGACGCTATGTGTTACGTGGCTGGCCTCGGCAGAATCTCGCACCGCAATTTTTCGATGGCTAATTTACTCGGACGTGGCCTGGCTTGCATGTTTACCAGCGCAATAGGAGCGTTTGGTGGAGTCATTCCATGGCAGGGCTGGGCAATTTTGATTGCGATATTCATTGCCGCTGGCATTGCCTGGATGATTACCAGAAATGGTAAATCTCGCTTCCTTGTTGCTTGAAAGAGGTTGCCATGTACACAGCAGATCAAATTTCCCGGTCTTTCCTGAAGTCTTATTTCACATTGCTTAACCGCACCTATGATGTGAAAGGGCATACCTCCCTGCCGAGCGGGCCCAAGATCATCGTCATGAATCATACGCCCGGCTGTGATCCGCTATACCTGCCTTTCATTTTGAAAGAAACGCCTCACTTTCTCTTACAGGATGGTTCATTCGCCATCCCGATCGTAGGCTGGATGTTGAAAGAAACCAGGCAAATCCCCGTATATCGCGAAACTGAAAGGGCGAAAGATGCAAAAGAACAGGCCTGCTCGATGCTCCGTGAAGGCAAAACGATTGCCATCTTCCCCGAAGGAAAGGATGTACCGAGGGGTCAGCGCATTCCAGCCAAAACCGGTGCCGTACGCATGGCTATGGAGACCGGCGCGCCCATCATTCCACTGGGTTTATATGCCCCTCCGCACTATCTCACGCCTCTCCATTTCAACTGGCAGGGAAGCCCTCGCTCGGGCGCATGGCAATTCACAGGCAAAAGCTATATGCGCTTCGGCGCGGCATGGAGACCCGGCACCCAATCTGATGTCCATGCACAAACCAAGGAATTAATGGACTGCATCTATTCACTGGTGGCACAAGCAGAAAGAGACTCACTATGCGTATCCCATACCTTAATCAATAATCAATCCTATCCCCCAATGATGATGGGATAACAGTCACCGCTGTTCGATACCCAGGGCGGTCACAAATTGCGCTTTTTCAAAGGTGGGAAAGCGCAATTTGTGACCGTGGGCATTATATAATCTCATAGGGGACGCCGCGAACTTCCCAGTCCCTGCCGTTTGCCATTCCCTGCACTCTGACAGGCAACATCCTGGCAGGCACACCGGAATCTGGCATCCATATTCGATCTTTGAGGGGAAGAATGAACAGCCCGTTATCATCGCCAACCGGTGTGAAGTTATCGTTCGGATCCTGCTTGAAAACAGATAGGTCCAGACGTGTACAGAGTTCGTTCGCCAGCACGATCACGTTTTCAGATGGCAAGCCTATCTCACTCACATTCAGGATTTGACGGCTATCGAAACCCTCATCTGTTGCATCTTGCAGAGTATGCCGCGCAATGAATTCAAGGACGTTTCCCGCCGCATCCAAAAAGTAAATGGAATCTGAATTCCAATTTTTGGATTCAAACTCCTCCTTGCCGCTTTTATCGCGCAACAGGGAAATGCGACTCGTAATCCACTTCCTGGAATTTTGGAACTGGTTTTCAGGGATATTGAAGGCAAAATGATACGCGCCATCAAAATCGGATGGCGCCTGTGAAAAGAGAATCTCTGTTGACCCTGCCTGGATAGCCAAACCTGAGGAAAGTGACTCTGCCGGTAATTCCAGAACCCTGGTGTAGAAATCCCTTTGCGCCTGTACATTAGCCGTTAATAGTTCGAGTCTTTGAATATTCATAAAACATCTCCTGCAGCCACTACCTGCCACGTACCAGTAACTACCTACTCCTCCCTCAGCCACCTCTTGACGGCGGCGCGCGGGTGTTCGTAGCGCTCCATTTTATCGATCAACGTATTAATATCAGGCTCACAGAACAACACGTCGCGATGTTCCTGGAAGATAAAGCCTTCCTGTACTGCATGGTCAATGGCGGCAAGCAGTGGGGCATAATAGTTCTTCACGTTGAGTAAACCCACGGGCTTTTCATGCGCGCCTGTCTGCGCCCAGGTGACTGTTTCAAATAATTCATCGAAGGTGCCAAGCCCACCAGGCAGTGCAATATAACCGTCTGCAAGTTCGTGCATACGTGCCTTTCGGGCATGCATGCCCACAACCACATCCAGTTGCGTCAGGCCGATGTGGGCTAGCGGGACGGTATTCATGGTGGGGATGATCACGCCGGTCACTTCACCCCCTGCTTCGAGTACGCCGTCAGCCACAGCACCCATAAGTCCTGTTTTGCCCCCTCCATAAATTAAACGGAAACCTCTTTGAGCCAGAGTCCGTCCTGTTGAACGAGCCGCAGACACATAGTCCGCGTGAACCGTGTCTGATGATCCACAGAAGACGCAAATTGATTTCATGCACGTATCCTATATCGTTCGAAGGTTGAGAATTGTCCGGTAATAATACTGACGGGCAAATTACCCGTCAATATTGTAACAGTCTTGTAAATAAACTCTAATCATTTTCCTACACGGAGTCACCTCCCTTTTTGGTAGAATCATCCCATAGAAACAGGAGAAAAAATTATGGCAGGAATGGAGCGTTTTACACAACGAGCACGACGCGTTCTCAGCCTTGCGCACCAAGAGGCTGAACGCTCTCGCAATAATAATATTGGAACCGAACATCTCCTTTTGGGTTTAATGGATGAAGAAGGTGGTGTCGCGGGCAGAGTCCTGCGTGAACTCGGAATGACCTCAGACCGCGTGCGTGAAGTAATCCGCCGCGTGACGACCAGTTCATCCAGTTTCGATCCTAACCGCGTGGAACTCGCTGCAGAGACGCAGCAGGTGCTCGAGCATGCAGTGGAGGAAGCGCGCAGACTGGGTCATCATTACATTGGTACTGAACATATTCTGCTTGGATTGATCCGTGTGGATAGCACGGCGATGGAAGTGCTTCGCAGACTGGGCGTAACGCCTGAGCAGATCCGCAGGCAGACGAGGCGCGTACTGAACGAGTCCGCTTCCTCCTCCCCGACGCCTGCCGGCTCCAGCTCCTCGCGTGGCACTACGCCGAATCCGAAAACCCCGCTCGTGGACCAGCTTGCCACCGATCTGACATCGAAAGCGGAAGAGAAGAAATTGGACCCAGTCGTCGGCCGCCAGATGGAGATCGAGCGCGTGATCCAAATTCTCGCGCGCCGCACAAAGAACAACCCGGCGTTGATCGGTGAGCCTGGCGTTGGCAAGACAGCCATCGTGGAAGGACTTGCCCAGCGCATTGTGGATGGTGATGTCCCGGCGCCGTTGATGAATAAACGGCTGCTGCAGCTGGACGTCGGTTCGCTGGTGGCAGGCACGATGTACCGTGGTCAATTTGAAGAAAGACTCAAACGCGTGATTGATGAGTTGAAGCAGTCAGGCGCGATCCTGTTTATTGATGAAGTCCATATGCTGGTCGGCGCGGGAGCCGCTGGCTCATCCGTCGACGCGGCGAATATATTGAAGCCTGCGTTATCTCGTGGTGAGTTACAGGTCATCGGCGCGACCACGATGGACGAGTATCGCAAACATATCGAATCGGATGCTGCGCTCGAGCGCCGTTTCCAGCCGATCACCGTGGACGAACCCTCCGAGGAAGAGACCATTGAAATCCTCAAGGGAATCCGCTCGGCCTACGAAGAGCACCATCATCTGGTGATTTCGGATGAAGCACTCGAAGCCGCGACCCATTTGTCATCCCGCTATGTAACCGAAAGATTCCTGCCCGACAAGGCCATTGACTTGATCGATGAGTCTTCGTCCCGCGTGCGCATGTACAAGAGTGCTGCCGCGAAAGAATCCAAGGACCTGTTTGGTCAGTTAAGACAGGCACGCCAGAACCGTTCCCTCGCCCAGGAGGAAGGTAATGGTGAAGATGTGAAGGAATGGGAAGAGCGTGAAGTGGATCTGGGCGAACAGATCGAACGCCTGCGCACCGGTTGGGACCGTGCCACAAGCCCCGTTGTTTCTGCAGAAGATATCGCCGAAGTGGTATCCATGTGGACGGGCGTCCCGCTGATGCAACTGGCGGAGGAAGAATCCCAGCGCCTGCTCAAGATGGAAGACGAGCTCCGCAAGGGAATCGTCGGTCAGGATGATGCCATCCTGGCGATCTCGCGTGCAGTCCGACGCGCACGCGCCGGCTTGAAAGACCCGAAGCGTCCAATTGGTTCATTTATGTTCCTCGGCCCCACAGGTGTCGGTAAGACGGAATTGACCAAGACGCTGGCGAAATTCATGTTTGGAAGTGAAGATGCTGCCATCCAGCTGGATATGTCCGAGTTCATGGAACGTCACACCGCTTCACGTTTGGTGGGCGCCCCTCCAGGGTATATCGGCTACGAAGAGGCAGGTCAACTGACCGAGGCTCTCCGCCGCCGGCCGTATTCCATTGTAGTGTTCGATGAAGTTGAAAAGGCACATCCTGAAGTCCATAACATGCTGCTGCAGATCATGGAGGAAGGACACCTCTCTGACGCCAAGGGCCGCAAAGTGGATTTTCGCAATGCGATCATCGTCATGACATCCAACATCGGCGCGGACATGATCAAGAAGCAGTCATCGCTTGGCTTTGCCCTCAAACGTGATGAAGCCACTGAAGAGAGACTTTCCTACGAAGACATGCGCAAGAAGTTGAACGACTCACTCAAGCGTGCATTTAGGCCTGAGTTCATCAACCGTCTCGATTCAGTGGTTATCTTCCGCTCCCTCAGCAAGGATGACATCCAGAAGATTGTCACTCTCGAACTGGACAAAGTGGCCGAGCGGCTGAAAGACCATGCCCTCGTCACATTGACTGCCACACCCGAGGCGCTCAACGCCCTTGGAGAATTGGGCTACGATGCAGAATTTGGAGCACGTCCCCTGCGCCGTATCATCCAGCAAAAGGTGGAAGACCCGCTGTCGGATAAGCTGCTGAGCGGCGAGTTCCACAACGGCGACTCGATCCTTGTCACGATGAACGCTGAAGGTGAAGTGGTGCTGGAACGGGAAGCTGATCAAGAGGAAGTTCCCGCAGTGTAAATAAACAATGTTGCTGGCAGGGGCAGGTCTGAGACCTGCCCCTGTTTTTTTCGTAATCATTTCTTAATATATTTTTACGGATTCATGTTGTCTATTGTACGTAAGGGAATTTTATGGAAAAGGAGAGATCGTATGGAAACCAACCTTATGACCGCCACATTCGCGGGTGGATGTTTTTGGTGTCTGGAAGCCGTGTTTGATCAAATCAAGGGAGTGGCGTCCGTCGAATCAGGCTACGCCGGTGGACAGACAAAGAATCCATCCTATCGTGAAGTATGTAATGGCAATACGGGACATGCAGAAGTTGTACAGGTCAATTATGACGGGAATGTTATCTCGTATGAGGACCTACTGAATGTGTTTTTTGGAATTCATGACCCCACCACGCTGAACCGTCAGGGCGCGGATATAGGCACACAGTATCGCTCTGCGATCTTTTATCATAATGAAGACCAGAAGGAAATTGCCGGGAAGTTCGTCAAAGACCTGGAGATGCAGAAGGTCTTCGATAAGCCCATCATCACTGAGGTTGTCCCATTGGATAAATTCTATATGGCAGAGGACTATCATCAGGAATACTTTACAAAGAATCCGTACCAGCCCTATTGCCAGGCAGTGGTTTCGCCAAAGGTATCAAAATTCCGCAAGCACTTTCTTGATTTACTGAAGACAGAACCTGCATAGAACAGAAAAGGATCTCTGGGTTTTCGACTTCCCAGGGGTCTGATTTTTGTTATACTATTCAGGTTAACATAAATTACCTTATAGATTGTCACCCTGAGCGTAGCGAAGGGTCTCGGTTTTAAGTCGCAGAGATGCTTCGCTACGCTCAGCATGACATGACCAAGAGTCAACCAATTAAGGTTAAACAGAATAATCGCTGGCCTATGAACGAGTCACAAACCTTATCCCCTGCTTTTTACATACGTGACATCCCCATTTATGGGGATGCGATCCTCGCGCCCATGGACGGTTACTCCGACTGGCCGTTCCGGTCCATTTGCCGCGCCCTGGGTTCCGCCATGAGCTATACCGAATTTGTCAAAGTGGAGAAGATTCTGAGCCGCTCGAAGGAACCCGCCAAACGGCTGTATTTCGAGGAGGCCGAGAGGCCAATTACCTTTCAAATTTACGGTGATGATCCCGATCTCATCCTGAAAGCCGCGTTGAAGATCCAGCCCCTGAACCCCGATATCATTGATATTAATATGGGTTGCCCCGCCAAAAGCATCGCCGACCGCGGCGCGGGCGTGGGCATGATGCAGACCCCACTGAAGATCGCCCGCACGTTCAGGAAATTGACCGCCGCGTTGAGAGTGCCTGTGACGGGGAAATTCCGCCTGGGCTGGGATCGAAATAAAAACTACAAGTTGATCGCCCGCATCGTGGAAGAGAACGGCGGGTCACTCGTCGCCGTGCATGGGCGGACGAAGGAACAGCGTTATAGCGGTGACGCGGACTGGGACGCGATCGCCGAAGTGAAGTCACTGGTCAAGATACCGGTCATCGGCAGCGGCGATGTAAGGACTATTGCAGACATCCAACGCATGAAGCAATACACCCATTGTGACGCGGTCATGATCGGCCGGACCGCCATCGCCAACCCATGGATCTTCGCGGGCCTGGACCGTGAGCAGGTCACGCCGGAACGGCTTCAGAGGACTGTCCATGAGCATTTGCAAAAGAGCATTCTGTTCTATGGCGAGGAAGATGGGCAAAGACTCTTTCGTAAATACGCAGTCCAGTATTTATTGCTAAAAACTCTCGACCGCGATTCGCGCAAAGAGATTTTGAAGCAAAGACCATCGGGGGAGTTTTTGGAAATGCTGAACCAGATCTATGCGGTGACGATGCCCGCTACGCAATCGAGTGCATAAGATATCCATGCTGTCTACCCCAGCGCCACATCCAAAATCATCATAATAACAAACCCCAGCATTGCACCTGAAGTGGCTGTATCTGTATTCTTTTCCAGTTGCGATTCGGGGATCAACTCCTCCACCACCACAAAGATCATCGCGCCTGCCGCAAATGCCAGGGCATATGGCAGGGCGGGTTTCATGAACAGAACCGCAGCCGCTCCGATTACACCCGCGAGCGGCTCGATCAATGCAGAGGATTGGCCATACAGAAAACTCTTGAAGGAAGACATGCCTTCTGCGCGCAGTGGAATTGATACCGCCACACCTTCAGGGAAATTCTGAATGCCAATGCCGATCGCAAGAGCAACCGCACCTGCCAGCGTTGCAGATGAGAGATTGGCAGCTGCAGCTCCAAAAGCAACACCCACCGCCAGGCCCTCCGGAATATTGTGAAGTGTGATCGCCAGGACCAGCAGAATGCTTCTCTTCCACTTCGTATGAACACCCTCCGCTTCATCCACAGGGAAGCCCAGATGAAGGTGAGGGATGAACAGGTCCCGCATTCGAATGAATATGCCACCTGCAAGAAACCCCACTGCTGCCGGCAGCCAGACGGGTACATCGCTGGTCTCGCGCGTCATTTCAATTGCCGGGGCCAAAAGCGACCAGTAACTGGCCGCGATCATCACGCCGGCCGCGAAGCCAAGCATTCCATCCAGCAATTTGCGATGGACCTTCCTGACAAGGAATACTGTAGCCGCCCCCAGAGCCGTGACCAGCCAGGTAAATGTTGTTGCGATCAGCGCCTGCGCAACAGGGCTGAGCTGAGTGAAAAATTCGATCATGTTGACAAACCATCCGTTTTATCAAATTGGCATATTCAACGTTAAATCAAATACACGGTCTCTCCACCTCTGGCTAGTATAGCACGCACTTTAGAACATAAATTCTGTTATACTCCCTGCATGGCAAAAACACATACACGCTACGTTTGTCAGGAATGCGGACGCGTTGCCGCGTCGTACATGGGGAAGTGCCCGCAATGCGGATCGTACAACAGCCTGGTGGAGGAGGTTATCCACGATGAGCCCGCGACAAAGAAGACAGCAGTTCGTGGACTCACGGGACGGTCTGCCCCCCGTTCGATCGGCGATGTCTCCTCTGATGCGGAAGACCGCATAAAGCTTCCCATTGAGGAGTTCGCGCGTGTGCTGGGCGGCGGGATCGTGCCGGGCTCCATCGTACTGGTGGGCGGTGACCCCGGTATCGGCAAGTCCACGCTGCTGCTGCAAATGGCAATGGAAATGGCTGCGACAAAACGCATTCTCTATGTATCAGGGGAGGAATCAGAACGACAGATCAAAATGCGTGCCGTACGATTAGCTGCTACCGCTGCAACAGAGAAGGACAATCAATCGCCCGGAACAGCGCGGAAATCTGCTGTATCCCTGCCGGCAAATCTTTTACTCGTCACGGAAACGAATCTTGAAACCATTTTTAATCACGTCAGTGACGTGAAGCCTGATCTGTTGATCGTCGACTCGATCCAGACCGTTTATCTTTCCAACATGGATTCATCCGCTGGCTCGGTGAGTCAGGTGCGTGAATGTTCCGCGCAGTTGCGTGAACTGGCAAAGACCAGCGGCATCTCTGTCTTTGTGATCGGGCATGTGACCAAGGAAGGCACGATCGCAGGTCCGCGCGTACTGGAGCATGTCGTCGATACAGTCCTCTATCTCGAAGGCGATCGCTTCCAGGCATATCGCCTGTTGCGTTCGGTCAAGAATCGTTTCGGCGCGACCGCGGAAGTGGGTGTCTTCGAAATGCGCGAGGGAGGGCTGGTGGAAGTCACAAATCCGTCCGAGGCGTTTCTCGCAGAACGCATGATCAACGCGGCTGGCTCTTCCATTGCAGTGACAATGGAAGGTACGCGGCCCATCCTTGTTGAAATTCAAGGATTGACCTCTCCCACTCAATTCGGCAACGCACGTCGGACGGCGAACGGCGTGGACTTCAACCGCCTGCTGTTAATCTCGGCGGTGCTTACGCGGCGGATGGGTCTTAAACTTGCTGAGCAGGATATTTTCGTCAACGTGGTGGGTGGTCTGCAAATCGACGAACCCGCCGCAGATCTGGCAATCGCCTCGGCAATCGCCTCTTCCTGGAGGGATGTGTCCGTTAAAGCAGATGCGGTGCTCATCGGTGAGATTGGTCTTGCAGGCGAATTACGGATGCCCGGTCAGATGGTAGCTCGTTTGCGTGAAGCACAAAAACTGGGCTTCAAAACAGCCATCGTGCCAAGGGCTTTACGAAAAAGTGAACCTTATCCCGCCGGGATCGAGGTCATCGAAGTGCGCTCCATTCAACAGGCATTAGACGCGGCATTCACTGCTCCGAAAGAGCTGCCAAAAGGACGGCAGGTAGCGTGACGCTTCGACTTCGTTCGCTGCGCTCTCTCCGCTCAGCGCGATCTGAATAGGTCCTGCAACCCATCCTCATCTCCTTCGTATAAGCCACAGAAGGA
>JANMSY010000583.1:0-4969 GCA_031389865.1 Anaerolineales bacterium
TCGCCGATCCTTTTCCACGCCAGGCTCCAATTGGGTCTGCCCTGTCCGTTGGGGGTCGATCTCGATCGCGCGAATTTCAGTATCGGTGTCTTTGCTCATACCATGCTGGCAAATTGTGAACAAGCCGGTCAACTGGTGAAAAATGTTACCGGCGGTACGGCCGGCGCGGCTGCAAGCTATGAAGACCTATGGAAGTTCACACTGGTCAACTACAATGCGGGTCCGGGATGTTTGGGAAGTGCTCTTGAAGTCACCGAGGGTGAAGAGCTGGAACTTACCTGGGAAAACCTTGCGCCTCATCTCGAGCCGGCCTGTCAGGGTTCGATCAATTACGTGAATGAAATAAGCAAGTAATCTTAAGCAGACGATCATTCCAAAACACGCGGAGGCCCAGCCTCCGCTTTTATTTTCTGTGCTACACTAAAGAAAATTAATGTCATTGCGAGGAGCGTCTGTGGCGACGAAGCAATCCCCAATTAAGTCGTGTGGGTCCTTCGATAAGCTCTCCCTCAACAGGAGATTGCTTCGCTAAGTGCGCTCGCAATGACATTTGTTTCAGGAGATAATTCATGCTGAGTTCCGTTGAAAAAATTCTTTTTGCAATGGCTGTTCTGGTCTCGCTATATTTTACATATCGCGGTGTCATGCGGATCGTTGGTCATATTTCAAGCGGACAGGGCAGACCCAATTGGAGCCTGGCGTGGAAAAGGATCGGCGAACTCATCGTCAAGGCGGGTTTGTTTCAACCAGTTTTCCGTTTTCGTCTCGGTCCAAGCATTTTGCATGCGCTGATTGGCTGGGGGTTTCTCACATTTCTACTCATCAACCTTGCCGACCTCATTTACGCATACACAGGATTCAAACTGCTTGAAAATACCGGCGGATTTGGAAATTCATACCGCCTGCTCGCGGATGTGGCGGGAGTTGCGATCCTGGTTGGGATCATTGGGATGGCGGTCCGACGATTTATCATCCGACCGAAGAATCTGTCCACGCGTGAATCGACTCTGCTGCACCCGAAAGCGCGTTCCGGCATCCGCCGCGATTCGGCGATTGTGGCGGCCTTTGTCTTTACCCACAACGCAGCGCGGCTGTTGGGAGAATCCTTTTACGTGGCGGAGGCGGGAGTACGTGACAGCTGGCAGCCATTCATTTCAACGGTGGCAGGCTTATGGTCCGGCGCGGATGCAAATGCGCTGGTAGCTGGCGAACGGCTGATGTTCTGGGTGTCCATTGGCGCGGTGGTCGCATTTCTTCCCTATTTCCCCATTTCAAAACACATCCATATATTCTTTGCCCCGATCAATTTCGCATTAAAACCTGAGCGCAAATCCATGGGGCAATTGAACTTCATTAATCTGGATGACCAGTCCATTGAACAGTTCGGCGCGGCCACGATGAAGGACCTGCCGTGGGAGCAGGTCATGGACGCGTATGCCTGCATCATGTGTTTCCGCTGCCAGGAAGTGTGCCCGGCGTATGCCACAGGAAAGGTGCTCTCCCCTGCTGCACTGGAGATCAACAAACGCTACCATCTGAACACAGGCGGCACACTGGATGTACCAATGCTGGAATTGATCCCAGCGGAGGCAGTCTGGGCTTGTACGAGCTGCGGCGCGTGCGTGGACATTTGCCCGGTGGGAAATGAACCCATGCGCGATATCATGGATATTCGCCGCAACCTCACGTTGATGGAAAATAATTTTCCGAAGCAGCTGGAAACCGCTTTCAAAGGTATGGAACGCAACGCCAACCCCTGGAATGTGTCACAGGCGGATCGTATGAAATGGGCAGAGGGACTCAATGTTCCGACGGTCGAGAAAAATCCTGACCCTGATATCTTATGGTGGGTGGGCTGCGCACCTGCCACAGACTCACGCGCCCAAAAGACCGCGCAGGCTTTTGCAAAAATATTGAATGCGGCAGGAGTCAACTTCGCTGTGCTCGGACAAAATGAACAGTGCACAGGTGATTCTGCCCGCCGCGCGGGACGCGAGGATATTTTCTTTGGGCTGGCCTCGGCCAATGTTGAAATCCTGAATGAAGTAGTGACAGGGTCATCCCGTCAGGTAAGAATTGTGACAACCTGCCCGCATTGTTTGCATACGATCAAAAATGAATATCCCGCGTTTGGTGGCAACTATGAGATCGTCCATCACACGCAGTTTATCAATGAGCTTGTGGGCGCGGGGAAGATCTCGATGAATTTGGAGGGCGACAATATGCAGGTCACCTTCCATGATCCGTGTTATCTCGGACGACATAACAAAATCTTCGATGCGCCGCGTGAGGCGTTGAAATCTGCTGGTGCATTGACCATTGAAATGCCGCGCAATTCGTCCAAATCCTTCTGCTGCGGCGCAGGTGGCGCGCAGATGTGGAAGGAAGAGGAGAACGGCAACATGCGCATCAATGAAGCGCGCTATAAGGAAGCCAGGGAGACGGGGGCGAAGACCGTCGCGGTGGGATGCCCCTTCTGCATGACGATGTTGAATGATGCATCCAAAGCGGATGGCGGCACAGTACAGGTCAGGGATGTGGCGGAGCTGGTGGCGGAACGGATGAAGTAAAGGGCATAACCATGATCGACTTGAACTCGAAATTTGGACGCGCAGTAAAGCGTCTTCTCAAGAATCAATATGTCATCTGGCTGACGACCATGGATTCAAACCTCACGCCTCAGCCACGACCTGTCTGGTTTATCTGGGAAAATAATTCCTTCCTGATCTTCAGCAAACCAGACGCACATAAAGTCAGGCACATCGCGGAAAATCCAAATGTTGCACTGCACTTCAACACAGATGAGACCGGTGACAAACATGTAATTGTTTTTACAGGGGCAGCACGTATGGATGTGAATTGTCCACCCGCTCATAAAGTCGCTGCTTATTTCAAGAAATACAAAACAGGTATTACTGATTTGGATATGACCCCTGAAGAGTTCAGTGCCGGGTATTCAACTGCGATCAGAATTACACCCGCGAATGTCCGTGGATGGGAGTAAAATTGCATCTCTACCAAAGGAGGTCACAGTGAAGGACATGATTCGTACGCTTCATCCCGAAAAGAAACAGGGCGTGAATATCAGCCGGGAAAAGTATGAAATTATTTGCGAGGCCATCTTATCAACATTACGCGCACAGAAGCAAATGACTTTCATGAACCTTTCGCGTGAAGTGGAAAAAGAAGTGAACGGCACTTTTGAAGGTTCAGTCATGTGGTATGTGACCACTGTAAAACTGGACCTGGAAGCGCGTGGCCTGGTGAAACGTGTACCTGGCTCGAGGCCACAACTTGTAAAGCTCGCCTGAAGAACATTTTTATGCCCATTAAACCATCGTTCAACATTAATGAAGCCCATGTTTATTTCTCCACACAGTCTTTCAACACAACGTGGCGATATATCGAGCAGCCAGGTCGGCGTTCCACGGAGGAGGATATGGCAATGTTGCACACTGCCATCGTATCCCTGTGGCATTGGACACATCGGGAGGACGTTAAACGTGAAAACCTATCGGTCGGATACTGGCAGGTATCGCGTGTTTATAACCTGATCGGGCAGCCGCAGAACGCACGCAGCTATGGTTTGCTCGCCCTAAAATATGCAGCAGGCCTTGAGCCATTCTTCAAAGCCCATGCCTATGAAACCCTTGCCCGTGCCGAAATGCTTGCAGACAACCGGGTCATCATGCTGGTATATCTCGAAAAAGCTTGCAGGATGACAGAGCTTGTTGAGGATGAAGAATGTAAACGGCTTCTGCTGCGGGATCTGGCATCCATTCAATAATAGAATAGTCCACAAACGAAAAGAGGCCCGCATGAGCGGGCCTCTTTCTTTTCCAGATCAATCCCATTTACCTTCTTTTGATAGCCTTCTCCACTTCCATCGCTGCAAACACCAGTGCCCCTGTTCCAATGGCAACGAGGAGATCAAATCCGCTTAACGGTTTAACATTAAAAAACGAGCTCAACGGCGGGACATAGATGACCAGGAGCTGCAGGGCGATCACCAGGGCAGACATCCCCGCCAGCAGCGGATTCCCAGACAATCCCATTTTAAAGAATGAGTCTTTTGACGAGCGTGAAGCCAGCGCCTGAAAGACCTGCGCAAACGCAAGGAATGTGAAGACCATTGTCTGCCACTCCTGGCGGCCGGTGAAGTAATACAACGAACCCAGCCCCAGAGCCAGGGCACCGATCAATACACCCACCCAGATAACCTGTGTGCCTGCACCGCGTGAGAATACACCTTCCCTGGGTGAATATGGCGGGCGCTTCATAGTATCGCTTTCCGCTTTCTCCACACCGATGCCAAGGCCAAGCAGGCCATCCGTCAACAAGTTGAGCCAGAGCAATTGCAACGGCAGAAGCGGGATCGGCTTGCCCAAAAATGGCGCCAGCAGCATCACCAGAACCTTGCCAATATTTCCTGCAACGCTGAAGCGCACAAACTTGCGGATGTTATCGTAGATCGTGCGTCCCTCTTTTACAGCAGCAACGATCGTTGCGAAGTTATCATCAAGCAGCACCATATCGGCGGCTTCCTTCGAAACATCCGTGCCCGTGATGCCCATCGCCACGCCAATATCGGCACGCTTCAACGCAGGCGCATCATTCACACCATCGCCTGTCATCGAAACAATATGTCCGCGTTCCTGCAAGGCCTGCACGATCTTCAACTTATGTTCCGGCGAAACACGCGCGAACACCTGCACCTCATCCACCACGCCCTTCAATTCATCGAACGAAAGATTCTCGATCTCAGCGCCTGTCAAAACTTTTATGCTTGAGGCGGCGGCTTGAGCAGATGGAATAATGCCCAACTGCAGCGCGATCTCTGATGCCGTCAACGGATGGTCGCCCGTGATCATCACCGTGCGAATGCCCGCGGTTTTCGTGATGGCAATTGCATCTTTGACTTCCTCACGCGGCGGGTCGATCATACCGAACAAACCGACAAACGTTAAGT
>JANMSY010000601.1:0-5340 GCA_031389865.1 Anaerolineales bacterium
ATATTCGGGCCCCTCTATTGCACATTTACCGCCTGAGGAATTAATCTTATGATTGCACAACATTTTTGTCAGGTGTTTCTTAATACCGCTGGATGGTCATGCATACTTCAAAGATGAGCCTGGCAAAATATTCTTTGGCGAGCCAGGGAACGAAGTCTACATGAACGGGGTATCCTCATAGAACGTTAATTCCTGGAGTTTTGGCAATGAACTCTTCAGTTATACATTGAGCAGGACCGCTTCAGATACTCGATAAGAGGGGCCGTTATGAGAGCTCCAAGTCTGTAGACACAAGGTAAAGCATACAAAAAGCGCCTCTGAGATATCCAGAGGCGCTTTCGGTTTCCAAGTCTTTACTGCATGGAGAGGGCGTTCATCCCAACGTCACGGGATGAACTCGGGCAAATCCCTCTTAAGGTCCAATATACGTCTGGCGGCGGGATTCAAAGGCGTCGAAGTAATACATCCCGCTCGTACCGGCATCGATATCAGCCAGTGCCCCCAGCCGCACACGGTCGAGCCGCTGGGTATCGTTGTCCACACCCACGAGATCTGCCTGCTGCGTGCCATCGATCCACACGGTCAGGGCTCCATTATTGGCGCCTGTGCCTGTCGCGGCACGCCAGTCCAACTCGATGGAGTGAGGCGAGTCACTGATCGTGAACCAGTTCGTGTTGGTCCAGGTTGAGCCATCGTTCACCACTGCCGCTCTGATCTGATATGCCCCTGCAGCGAAGCCGAACTCCACCCGCAGGACCACTGCGGACGTGCCGCTATATCCTCGGAGAATGATATGTGCATCTCCGGTTGCCATGCTGAGCGAATTTGGGTCAAAGTAGAAGCGGGCACGGTAACGAGGTTCAGCATTCGGAGAGTCATCGTTTACGTACATGACGGTGCCATCGTTGATGAACGCCAGCAAGCCATTCGAACCGACCAGTGCGGCAGCGGTACTGACGCTCAGGTCTCCACTTCCATTTGCATTCCCAGTCCAGTCTGATAAACTGCCGCTCTCAAAGCTGCTCGCAAAGATCGGGTCCACAACGGACTGGACCGGTGTCGACAGGATCGGTGGTGTAGATGTCAGCGTCGCTGCTGGGACGTTGGTGGGCGCCTGGGAGGCGATCGTCACAGGTGTGGAGGTAAAGGTCGCCGCAGGAACGGGAGTCCGCGATGCAACGGGTAGCGCTGTGGAGGTTGGCGCGGCACGTGTGGGCGACGCGATCGGTAGGGGCGTAGACGTGCGCGCGGCAGGTGAGGCCGTGGATGTGGGCGCGGTGCTGCCGATGACGGTGTTTCCGATCAATGTAATGCCCGTGGAGTTCTGGAGCCAGACTTCATTGAACAGATTATTATAGGAGATCACCATGTTCCTGTTCAGCTCGCTGGTAATGGAAATGGCTCTGCCTTCTCCGCTGGGTATGTAATTCCTGGTGATGGTTATGTTTGTAAGGGTGCCTCCCAGCTCGCTATCAAACGCGCCAATTCCCTTACCACAACCCCTGACCGTATTGCCCGTTACAAGGACATCATGCATTTGGGCTCCCCAACCCGCATACTCTTCCTCTCCCAGGCCTATGGCGGTGGGCCTTCTTCCATCCAGGCGCAGACGTGCACCCGTGCAATAGACCAGGTTGTTTTCCACGGTCGTAAACGGTGAATTGTCAACGTAGATGTTGGGCGCAAAGTTATCGTAGACCGTATTATTTTTCACCAGAACATGTACACCGCGTGTGATGGCGATTCCTTCGCCGCAGTTGTTATACACGGTATTGCCCTCGATGGTGATACGTTCACCGCCCACGCCAACCTTGAGTGCGCTTGAATATGACCCGGCTGCGCCGCATGTACCGATGCCGTTGCCGGTGACATTGTCATGCACGATGTTATTTTTAACAGTTACATATTTGCCAGGGATGCCGATCCCGGCATCTGTAGCCCCGGTCACCTCGAAATTCGAAACATTGATATAACTGCCGGTGATTCTCATCCCGGTCTGCCTTACACCCTGCATGTTCAGGATGGCTCCATTTCCGATCACGGTAATCGGAGCGGCTGCTGTGCCAGACTTGGAAAGGATCAAGGCTTCGGTATATGTTCCAGGCATGACCTGCAGTGTAGCGCCAGGTGCAAGAACAGAAACAGCCTTGGCAAAGGTCTTGAATGGCGCTGTGCTTGATCCTGGGTTGGTATCCCTGCCCGTCGTGCTGACGTAATAGACGTTCGAGATCTGCATGGCAGCTTGAGTGCCTGATGCCAGCGCCTGCGAGGAAACTCCAAACGCCAGGGCAAGTGCCACCCCAAAACTTATGAGTCGATATAGTGTCTTCGTCATTTTTTCTCCTTGTAATGGTTTCGCGACTCCATGCCACGAAGTTTTGTGACATTAAGGTAACATTTCCGCCATAAGGAGATCAACAAATATGCGTCAAGTCACCAAACGTTTCTGTAAAGTGGACGACCTGCACTCTTATATTTATTTAAGGTACCTTGGGCGATGCTTAAAAAGGCGATATTCTGACTGCCATATTTGGGGGAAATTCAAAAACCCTCACTACCCCACTGCATATCTACCGCCTCCGCGATTAAGCTTATCGATGCATAACATTGTTGTAAGGTGCTCCATCGTGGCGGTTGATCCGTGATCGTCGACGAGCCCGCAGGGTTTCCATGTGCCGCGCCAGGGATGTATCCCGTTGCCATGTTCTGCGAGTCTGTTGTGGATAAAGTAGGGTAACATTTCCCCCATGCCCAGGCCGTTCAATCAAATTTATCCCAACCAGGCTATTGCGATCTGTACAAGAGAACAGGCGCAGCACCTGGTGAACTATGATCATCACGTAGTCGTTGTGCATGGACGCATGGGTGTGATGCTTACCTATGAATGGATGCCCCTTGAAGAACACGAGGGTCCCTTTATATTGACAATAGTGTTCCACCATGCAGAGAAACATCCGCGTGCGCCTGACGAAGTCCAATCTGTGGCGGATGGGCTCACGTTCCAGGTCCGTGGGCAGCCGCGCTAGGAGAGCTCATCCGTAGATGGCGCGGCATGCCGCAAACCGTTGGGCAGCAAACGGATTTGTACCCGCATGAACAATAAAAAAATCCAGCCGTCTGACACTTTGTTTGAAAAGTGGTCCGTTGGTCGAGTAGGCGGCGTTTTTCCGCCATATCGAGACCAAAGGGTACCGGTGAAACGGTGATTCCCTGCCAATTTGTGGTCTCGCGCTTGATCGGGATGACGCTTGTGCGCCAACAGGACAAAGAGTCCTCCCGATAGCAGACCTCAACCAGTCCATTTTTGTGTAGTGACAAATTACAGGTGACAGACAGCTAAATTTAAGCTATCATAAAGACCCCGCAGCCTACCCAGGGAGGCATTGATGAAACGATCTCTCTTCATTATTCCATTCATTCTACTTTTGCTGCTCAATGCCTGTGCCACGGCCACTGGTGTAGTATCTGTTCCTATTGGAACAGCGGTGGGACAGACACAAACTGCCATGATGTGGACACCGACCATCACTCCTACTTCCACGCTGGATCCTAAAGAATCAGTGATTGTGGATTTGCTGAATGCAAGGTTGCCGGAAGATAGCATGTTGGAAAGAATAGAGCAGCTGGAAAACACCATTGGCGCGAGATACCTGGTGGCCGACGTGAAATTTACAGGAGAAAACGGTGTGGCCGAAGTATTCGAGGTATATGTCCACTGTGAGTGTGCTACAACCACCGAGTGCTGCAATTCCGAACGGATGTTTGCGGTAACCATGAGGGAGATGGAAGTTTATGCCACCGGTATCCTGGGACATGTGCCCGGGACAGTCAGGTACATGAGTGTGGTGTGCCATGATCGTGGGGAACAGTTTGCGGTATTGTCTGCGTTGTGGCCGGATGTAAAAAGCTACCTGAGTGGGGAGATCAATGGTTTGCAGTTTGGTTCACGTGTGAGACGAGGGTTCCCACCCTGAAATAGAGTCAACCATCTTCGGGCCATGTCTACGCGGGAAATATTCAATAGAGTTCTGTATGAAGGGCACCGGCTCTCCGAAGAACCAAATTTCGGTAGTGATATAATTCACTCATTGCATTGATAAACAGTAGTGGGGCCAGCCTCGTTCTCTAAATCCAAAATTTTGTAGAGACAGGAGTATAGTATGACGACCAAAAAAACATTTTCAACCCAAATCGATCTTACCGCTGAAACCCGCAAGAAGGTGATCGCCCTGCTTAACCAGCAGCTTGCAGATACATTTGATCTTTTCAGCCAGACCAAGCAGGCACATTGGAATGTCAAAGGGGAGCAGTTCTATCAGCTCCACAAGCTCTACGATGATCTCGCCGCCGAACTGCTGGCATATGTGGACCTGATCGCTGAACGGGCGACCGCGCTCGGCGGCGCCGCAACGGGAACTGTCCGCATGGCAGCAGCGACATCGCGCCTATCAGAATACCCGGCGGGCGGCATTGACAGTATGCCAAGCGTTGACGCACTGGCAAAACGGTATGCAGCGCTTGCTGCCAGCACCCGGGAAGCCATTGACACGGCTGAAAAGGCTGAAGACATGGGCACAGCCGATCTCTTTACAGAGGTGTCGCGGGGATTGGACAAATCGTTGTGGTTCCTGGAAGCCCATTTGCAGAAGTAGTCCTGCTTACATCACCGCATTTGCAAAAAGGATGCGGCGGTTACTGATGTTTGAAAAATTAATTTCCATTTTTTATGTCTTTGCGACGAGCCTCAAACGGCGAGGGCGCTTTTCCCGACGACACTTGCGCCGCACTGCGTTTGGTGCAGTGCAGGTGAGCAATCTCAAGGCTCAATGTAGCCGCACATTTGATTGAAAACAGGAGATTGTTTCGCAAAGTGCGCTCGCAACGACATAGACTTGGTGGAAGTTATTAATTCAAAATTCAGTAGTTATTTTAACAAGGGAGTATGATGACAATTGACCGTAATACGTTGTACGATGGGCATGTCATTGCATTACATCTCATTGGAGGAAAACATTATGTCTAAAGATGCACTCCGCCAACTTGCCAACATACTTTCCGTTGCTCTCGCGCTCATGGTCAACGTGCTTGCCAGCACCCTGCCGCTTAATGGGCAGAACACCGGCGAGATATCAGACCGCTTTCAGGTCTACTTCGTCCCAGCGGGCTATGTCTTCGCCATCTGGGGGCTCATCTACATTGGCTGGATTGACAAATCCAGCCGCCAGATTCGGGGCAGCCAACGCTCCTCAGCGTGACATTTTATTATTATCCATTATTGACGTTTATTAGGATTCTTACTGAATTTTGAATTAATAACTTCCACCAAGTCTATGTCGTTGC
>JANMSY010000677.1:0-15691 GCA_031389865.1 Anaerolineales bacterium
TCACAAATTGCGCTTTTTTACTCTGTGAGATGCGCAATTTGTGACCGTGAAGGGTATAGCTAGTTCGCGGTGCAAAACTCTCAAGATCAGCCTTGCGAAGGTTTCCAGCAAGCGCCGAAGCACCTTAAGAGCAACCTTCGCAAGGCTTTTGCTCCAGAAATTAGCGAAGCTTCGCGGTGCAAAAGTGCTCCAAGATCGGTCCCCGGCGGCGTGAGCGGCTTTCGCACCAGAAATTAGCTAAAATCCCTGAAAAGACAATTCTTCGGGGATTTTTTATATTCCCTGCCAAAACCCTCTGAGATTATGACAGTTTCGAATAAAATCAACTATACCCAGGGCGGTCACAAATTGCGCTTTTTCAAAGGCGGGAAAGCGCAATTTGTGACCGTGGGCATTATATCTTAGAGGTTTGCTTTATCGGAGGAGAAACCATGACCGCACCGATGTATTTCCAATGGCAGAATGAAACTTTGCTAAAAACCATTTACCCGTCTCGTGACAGGAAACTGGCTGACTTCCTTGTCTATTACAAGGAGATCGATCTGTGGGCGGATTACAAGGATAAGCAGATCGAAAATCTTCAAGCCGATGTCAGGGCCTACACCGCTGAACGTCAAAATGCCTTGATGACGGCATATAAATCCTATAAGACCCAGTATGCTTATTTTTTACAGGAGGACGTGCGCTCGAAGTACATGGCGAAATACAAGCTTTCCGATGAAGCGGAACTTTTAAAACTCAGGGAACTCCATCGTGCATTTATGACCTACCTCCCAAAGATGGCCGATGTGCGCAAGGAAAAGTATTTCGTCACACAGCAGGTCTCGCAATGGGAAGCGTATCGCAAAAGGCTGATACAGGATATTGCAGGAAGACAGCGCCGTCTGAATGCCATGATCCCCGCTCATCCCAGGAGACCCGTTGAAACACAGGAGTTGCAGAAGCTTCAAAACATTACGCTCCCCATCGTGGAGGAGGAACTGCAAAACCTGTATTCCTTTGTGTCCACATATAACAGGATCGAAAAGCGTAAACTCGAACTTTATAAAGCACGCGAATCAGCACAGACCGGGGTCAAGGGTGGGCGCACAAAACTGGATGGAGTCCGCGCCCAGCTGAAGCCTGTGGAAGCCAAACAAAAGGAGCTGGCCGCCGCCCTTGCCCGCCTCAAGAGTCCGCCGAGCCTTGCCTCCGTGGAAGGATACTTCAAAAGCGATGACATCTCGGGTCACGTCCGCAGCCGCTACCCCAACGCAGACAAGTCCATCATGGATATGCTCAATGGCATCCACAAAAAGGTAA
This sequence comes from Anaerolineales bacterium, assembly GCA_031389865.1. GTDB lineage: Bacteria > Chloroflexota > Anaerolineae > Anaerolineales > Villigracilaceae > Defluviilinea. The sequence goes on from JANMSY010000677.1 coordinate 1,303, forward strand.
CCAGTGACCTGCGTACCATCAAGGATGACGCCGTCAAACTGGTGACGGTCAGGAATCATTTGTATGCGTTACAGGAACAACAGCGCATCCTTAAGAAGGAAATCATACAGTTGGAAACGGATCTGCGCAACATGCCTGCCAATTGGGTCAAGCGTGGAGAGCGTCAGGCGCGGCTGGATATGCTTCGAGATGCCGGGTTGAAAGCCGTCGAAGACGAAACGGACAAGCTGGCCGAATATCAGACTGCCTTCGAGTATTCGAAGAAATCACAGGCTGAACTGGCTCAGATGATCCAGGCCAGGGAAAAGGAAATGCTGGTCGTCCAGCAGCGCAGCTCACAGCTTGGGAAAGACGCGTCTGAGCTGGAGGCGCAGATCAAGTCCCTGGAATCCATCCTGAACACATCGGAGGAGGAGTATCTTGTCCAGGATTCTCCTGATCAAGCGATCACAGTAAAGGACATTGTGCGCGGCAAGGTGGAAGCCTATAAATTGTCGCTGGCCCAGAAGACGCATTTCGCACTTCTGGAGGAAATTGTCAAACGATTTATCGCCCAGCCTGAACGTTATCCACTGTGGCTCCAGTACATGGTCATCCATTTTTCAGGGATGCGTTATGCCACCGCGCACGGCTCATGGGCGGATCCCAAGGATCTGCTGAGCAGCCTGCGGACATCCGCACTTGAAAAAGATTTCAAGAAAATGGACGATGACACGGTGCAGGCGTTAAGCCAGGAACGGGTCAGCCTGTATGAAGCGACGGGCGTTCTCAACCCGAACACGCCGAAACTGGCGCGCACAACAGATCGAAAATGGAAGGAGAAGATCACTTTCCATTTGAAGGGCCTCAAATCAGCGAGCGCGCATCATCGGCGCAAGGCATTTTTTGATCTGCGCCTGGACGAAGAGGAATACGAAGTCGAAACAATGAAACCTCAGGAGGCATTGGATGCACTGGAGTTGGTCAAGGATACATTGCCTGAGTGGATGTGGAAGGAGATCGTGCGGCTCACCGATCTGCGCATCAAGCAGGCCGGCGACCCGAATTGGGAGAAACTGACGCCTGAGGAAGAGGAGAAACGCAACGAAGCTCAATACGCGGAATTGCGCGTCATCATGAGCAAGTGGAAACAGGACAATCTCACCGGCTGGCGCGAAGAACATGACAAATCGAACAGGCTGATCGTTACCCGTTCTGTTTGCAACGAAGTTGCCGAGCAGATCCAGCACCTGCGCGGTCACACTCCTCCCGGTGGTTTGACTGCCAAGGCGCCCTGGTATTTGAAGAATGAACGTGAGGGGAAAGTGCCGGGCACGCCGAGACCTTACTTTGTCAAACCGGCCTCTGCAAAAGATTACACAGTGGGAGCCAGTATCCTATGGCTTCGGTTCGTACATGAGCTTCCCAATCCGTGGAGGGTGGCACAACCCTTACAGACCAAACAGGGCGATGGGTTGATCCCTGCTCAATTCCTGTCGGGAAAATCGGGCCCGGCAGGCAACTGGACGTACACACAGGGTAATGTTGTCACGCGCACTCGCACGCGTATCAACGAGAAAAAGTTAACAGTGAAGGAACAGCAATGGCTGCGCTGGATCCATGAGGCCACGGTGGTGGATGTGGCTGAAACTGCCGATGGCCCAATCGTTCTTACATTCGAAACTGCCCTGCCCTATGACGACCCGCGCCTCTCATCGGTGGGCGTCTTTAAACACAGCCTCAGTAACCTGATGTTCAATGGTGGGGAAGAAACGTATAACGGGTCGTTTGTAGGTTATTTGCCTGAGGGCAAAGTCCCGGCGGATGACCTCGCAGATATGCTCGATTGGAACAAGGTGCTGCTCAAACAGGTGCTGGCTCCTGCACAATTGGCAGCGTATCGAAAGAATTATATTCAAAGGAAGTGAAGTACTGCAAGAGTGGACAGCCATCACTGTCCGCTCTTTTTATGCAAGCCATTTACTGAATTTTGAATTAATAAATTCCACCAAGTCTATGTCGTTGCGAGCGCACTTTGCGAAGCAATCTCCTGTTTTCAATCAAATTTGCGGCTACATTGAGCCTTGAGATTGCTCATCTGCACTGCACCAAACGCAGTGCGGTGCAAGTGTCGTCGGGAAAAGCGCCCTCGCCGTTTGAGGCTCGTCGCAAAGACATAAAGAAACGGAAATTAATTTTTCAAACATCAGTAGGTGAATGGGCTGGGATTTTGTTCAGATATATATATGGATATATGGACAGCAAAAAGGAATCAGCTACAATTGTTTTCATTGTAGGGAAACCGGCATATGGACTCTCCTAAAAAACTTCTATCCACAATTGATAAATTTCTGCTGGCAGGTCTGGGCTGCGGCTTGATCGGACTCTGCGTCCTGGCCTTCGGATTTATCTACACGTTTCGGAATCCTCCGCGGCCGGGTCCCACCTCAACGCCCGGGGGACTGGCCGTTCCTTCCACGGAGACGCCTGGTTCCGTTATCCCAACGTTATCCAACTTTACGCCGACTCTGTTCCCCACTCTCACTTCAACGCCACCGGCATTGCTTCCAACAGTTCCATTTATGCCGCCCAACTTTGGCAATGACGCCCCGTCCGGCAAGATCGTTTTTACCTGCTACATCCAGCTGATCGATCAAATATGCCTGATGAACGCGGATGGTTCGGGCCGCAAGCAGCTTACCGATTTCCAGGCAACATCGTTTTACGCCTCCCTCTCGCCGAATGGGGAGACGATCTATTTCGTTTCACGCCAAAACGGCGCATTCGATATTTATTCCATGAACCTGGACGGTGGAGATCTGGAACGCCTGACGAACGGTATCGGCACATTGTATGCGCCTGAACTTTCCCCGAACGGGGAACGGATCCTATTCACTAATCACGGCAATGGGATCTGGATCATGCGCGCCAATGGGAAAAATCCGCACGCCATTACACAGCGCGATGACATTGACCCAACCTGGTCGGCCGATGGTTCGATGATTGCCTTTGCCTCCTCCCGCTCGGGCGATCGCCAGCTATTCATCATGAACGCCGATGGTTCGAATGTCACCCAGATGACGGACCTGAACAACATGGGCGGGCGCAGCACTTGGTCACCGGATGGGACGAAAATTGCCTTTTACCGCGGTCCTCAGGGTGATCGCAATATTTTCGTCGTCGATGTGGCTAGTAAGGAAGTGATGCGTCTCACCAGTGGCGGGGATAATCTTGGCCCCAGCTGGTCACCCGATGGCAATTGGATCGCGTTCACATCCTTCCGCGACGGCAACAACGAGATCTACATCATGCACCCCGACGGAAGGGCTGTCACACGTGTGACAGATAGCCTCATTTCAGACTGGCAGCCAAGGTGGGGGAGGTAGCCAAGAGAGTAGTACATATAATGCCCACGGTCACAAATTGCGCTTTCCCGCCTTTGAAAAAGCGCAATTTGTGATCGCCCTGGGTATAGTAATTAGGTAAAGCCCCTGAAGATTTTCAACCTTCAGGGGCTTTGGATTCCAGTATGTTTGATAAGTCTTCTGTGTGTTGATAAAGCGCTACGGGCTCCCGAAATTGACGGTGTAGTAGCTGCCGTGCGCGGTATCAGCAACGTAGGCGTAGCCAATTCCCATTTCAGTGACGTTGCGGCTCAGGATCTCAGCGCGGTGGATCTGGTCATTCATCCACCAGTTGAACGCGGTTTGGGGATAGCCGCTGCCATAGATGATCTCGGAAGAACGGGATGGAACATATCCCGCCGCAGCCACGCGCTCATGGACATTGGAACCATCCGAACCACTATGACCGAGCAAACCGTGACAGGCCATGTCTATCGAATGTCCCTGTGCTGCTGCCATAAGTTGGGCGTTGATTGTCAGCGCAGGCAGTCCGTTTTCGGCACGGGCGTTATTGATGAGCGATGCGATCTCATTGGCGTATGAAGAGCTGCTGGTGTAATTACAGCTTGCGGGTGCCTTGACTGTGGCCGCCGCAATGGGCGTCCCGTTTGCAGGAACGGTGGAAACAGGCGCTGCGGCTACATTACCGATGAGGATCTTAAGCCAGAAGGCTTGCTCGATGCCAATTGGAAGAACTTCGCCGTTGTCATTTTTCAAGACATAAAAGCCTGTATACGAACCGTCAGCAGAAGGTGCGGTCAATTGAACGGAAACATCCACAGTCTTCCCCGCTTCTGTTGCAGGTACGGGAGCGGTATCGGGTGTGCCCATGCGGTCACCGGCATGGAAGGAGATGGTGTATCCGTTCCAGTTGCATTGGCCGTTGTTCAGGAAGCGCCACGTTTTGGTAAACCCCTGTCCGCTGGACATGACAGAGTTATCGGGCACGGTCACATCCTCGATCATCACTGCGCTATCCTTGCAGGCTTCGCCAGCGCCCGCAGATTCAGTCGATATGATCCCCCCCGGGGTGACTGTGGTGGACCCATCGGGCGTTTCAGCCAGAGGAGATGGGGTCACTGTCGGCAGCGATAAGCCTGGCTTTGTCGGTGCCAGCGTGGAGGTCACGAAGAGAGGCGGGGCATCTGTCGTCGCCTCCGGTGCGATCTTGACACAGGACGTCAGGGTCAGGCCCAGGAGAAGGGCGAATATCCAAATCTTATTCATGCACTGATTCTACTTTGAAATTATGAAGCCTTTTTAAGAGAACTGCTACGGCGTGCCAAAGACCACAGCATAATAACCGTAATTATTGAAGAAGGAATATCCAACGCCCACTTCGGTGTACGTGTCGCTGACCAGGTTGAGGTTGTGACGCAGATCGGTCTTATCGGTTTTCCACCAGTTGACAACCCCCTGCCCGGTCAGCGGAGGATAGCTTCCATACACATTCTCAGTGGTGGCGGAAAATACATAACCGCTGGCCTTCACCCGCGACGGTATGGTGGAGCCATTCGAGCCAGTGTGGCCGAATAGACTATTGCAAGCCATGTCATTGGCGTGTGCCTGCGCTGCCTTTGCAAGCTGTGAGTTCGTCCTGTAGGCGGGCAGTCCATTCTCGGTGCGATAGGTGTTGATGGCGTTGATGGTCTCTGTGATGACGGCGGGGTCAGAGGAGAATGCACAGGTCGCCGTGACCAGGCCAGCGTCGCTCACTGAAACTGCTGTAGCAGCAGTAGTGTCAGTCGTAACATTGATGATCAGCCACAGCCGCGAATCATCATTGACCTTCATGATCAGGCCGGCCGGATTCTTGATGACAAAATTAGCTCGATGCTTTCCGAGGCTGTTGGGCGCTGTGAGGTTTATCGAAATATCGGCGGTCTGACCGGGATAGGTAACAGCCAACGGCACCGAAGCCGGCGCGTTCATCCGTTCATCGGAATAATGGGTCACCGTGTAATCAGGTCCCCAAATACACGTGCCGTTATTGCTGACGCGCCAGGTCTTTGTGAAAGGTGTCGCTGCACCGATATCGGTATTGTCTGGGATCGTGACATCGGCAACGAATGCTGCGCTGTTTGTACAGTTGGGATCGTTTGGAGGCCGGGTCGCTTCGGGAGTGGCTGTGGTCTCGGCTATTGTGATCTCTGTGGCGGGAGCTTCTGTGGTGCCCGGAGTTTCGGTGGCGGTGGATTCCGTTGCAGGGGGTGGCTGTGTTTCAGTTATCGTTGGCGCCGCTGGCTCCGTGGAAGCCTGCGGACTGCAAGCGGAAAGCATAAGTGTCACCAGCATGGTTATAGTGAACAGTCTCTTGATCATTGCGAACCTCCTTTGTTTATCGAGCCCGTTTCAATATCAATTTTGCTTCTAGAACATCATCATTTGTGCCTTGGATTTTTCCAGCGGATCACTGGCGATCTGTTCCTCGAACGTTTCACGTGTCAGCACTGGCACATCGACCAGGGTGCGCAGCATGCGATACTTTGCTATCCGATACTGTTTGATGAGCGCCGCCAGCACGGGGTCGCGTTGAGCCTTGTACGCGGCCAGAGCGGCGCGCCCGCCGGGCATGACGAGGATCGTCTGCCCGGGCGGATACGGTGTTTCTGTAATAACGCGGCGTAGCACTGCAGAGGCCAGGATATGGAACGCATATATGGTTTGATCATTCTCCTGCCAGAGATAATGCCGATCCTGTTTCACAGTGGAATATCCCAAACGCCTGCCGATGGTCTCGAGCATGGTTCTGATGGCGTTGAATTCATTGCGCCGGGCAGACGCGATATCTTCTGCGCGTAATGTCCATGCTCCACTATTGCGTTCGGCATAGGAGTTCAATACTGCGTAGATCATGGCCTTTGATGGCGTCAGCAGACCCGGGCAGCGCGGATACAGGTCATCTTCGATTTCGAGATAAATACTATTCGGATTCTTCTGCAAAAAACTGACTACCGCGATTTCGACGCGGTCCACAAGTGAATCATCCTGCGAATTGTCCGTCGCCTCGCGGCTCCGCTCAGGATGAATGGAGAGTCCCCATAACCCCGTCTCCACGTTTTCACCATTTGAATGGTGCACAAAGCGCGCGTCTTCCTCCAGCGCATGTTGAATTAACGCTTGTACGCTGCGTAAAGTTTCATCGAATTCCTGATCCGTTTTCTTCAACGAATGAGACTCGATCAACGAGATCAATCCCGCCGTATGGACATGCAGATAACTTGCGGGTTCGCCGCGCGCCGCCAAATATGTGTGGATGGCGGAGCGCACATGTTCGATGTCGACCTCGCTCGTCTCGCGTTTCAGATGTTCGCCGCGCCGCCACACAAACTGGACCGCGTCATGCTCGGTGCGCAACGCAACAGATTGCAGATCAAAGCCGGCCGCATTTGCAGCACTCAGCGCGGCGGTGAGAAACGATGGTTCGGCTTCGGGCAGCAAGCCAAAGAACGGCGTATTGAGCGCGAGCAGGTCAAATAGATGAGTGAATGTTGCGTTCAGCGCGGTTGCATTCCAGGCCCAATCGTAGCGGCGTCGGCGCAAAGCGATCTTGAACGGCTCCACTGCCTCTCGTCCCCACAGCCAGCCGGCCCACAAGGCAGATAATGTCCAGAACGCCTGATTGGGGCGCGGCACTGAACCGATCACGGCCGCGATCGGGATCTCCTTTTTGACCTCATGTGCAAGATCTTTTAAACGACCTTCATAGATACAGATGCCACCCGTTTCCGGGATCCTGTTTGGCCACGCTTCACAGGCTATGCCGGAGGCTGTTGCAGTCCATACACTGATTCCACTCTCGAGCTGGAGCCACAGATTGTGCTCGCGGAACTGGTTCGGAATGTTGAGTTGTTTGGGCCGCCGCCTTTCAGACGGATGCCCCCAAAGCGTATTGCCTGCGTCACATGCGACCAGGATGAGTGCGTTCAGGGCACGTTTGCGGTCGGGCGTGAGTTCCAGGTTATCGAGGCGGTTGATGACCGTGGTCAAAAAATACAGGGGACGTGGCAGGTAATGTTCTATGGCTTCCTCCACGTAGAAGCGGTCTTCATCTTTAAGAGATGCAACTCTTTCAAAGGCGCGTGAGCGATGCAGAGAATCTGTCTCGGCAATCTTTTTTGCACGTTCGATATCTTCAGGCTTGACTACGCGTTCACCCGTATCTCCGCACTGCGGACAGGTATATACACGCGCATAGGGCGCATGCTCGCCTTTGCGCCATAGAAATGAATCAGCTTGAATCGCTGCGCCACACCTTTCGCAGGTGGTCACATACAGGGATTTCAAGTGTATGGCGAGTCTCTCATCCCCTTTTTTGATGACGGCAAGATCAGCAAGGGCAGCTTTGAAATCGGATTCACCCGGCGGGCTGGCAGACATCTCGAGAAGAAAGCGCGTGATTGGGTTGTTGACGGTTACGAGTACACGATAGCCTGAGCGCGCCGCCTCGAGGACCAGCCTGGGGGAAAATCCGAATGGGTCCAGCAACCAGCTTCCCATGGGCGCGTGAAGCGGTAGCCATCGCGAAACGACTCCTTCTTCAAGCGGAGGGGTAAAGCGCGAAAGCGGACCAGAGTCGGCCGGGCTCATGCCAGGAATGTAAGGCTGGTGATCCATGTATTAAGTATACATCCCCACGATTGTTTGCGCTTAAGGGAATGTGTTGAAAAAATTTGAACGAAGCGCTTCGTCTGCAGTTCTCGACGTTGTATGTCTCAGCCCTCCGCTTAGCGCGAGGAGCTATGGAATTGGCCCCAGCGTGGGCGCGCACATGATATCGTAATATTCGAGTTCAGTGGCTTTGTTCTGTTCAGCATACGCAGCTGCATCCCTGCCAATGTTGCGTACTGTGTCGAGTTCCGCCTGAACCTGGTTGGGCCAGTAACGCGGCAGGACCATGCGAGGGTCATTCACATACGCTTCAGCGAGATAGACCGGGCGTGCCGGGTCGGGCTGATCTGCAAGCGGAACCCAGTTATACATGATGGGTCCGCGTGGGTTGATGGTGAAGCCAATGCGGTAGCCATACTGGCGGGCGAATTGCACAGGGCGAATCCCAAAGTTGCCACCAGGCCAGATCAGGGCAACAGGTGTTTTGTTGAAGTATGTTTGCAGGTTGGTGATGGAGCCCTGTAATTCCTGCGTGAGGAACTCATCGGTTGAGTTGTCTGTCATGTTCTCATTATGGATATAACCGTGTGACTGGTAATCCACCCAACCTTCATTGGAGAGAGCAACGTTTTGTTGCAAGTACGCATCCTCACCGCCGAATGCACTGATCCAGCCGTTGATGACCTGCCAGCCCCATTGTTCATGATAGGGACGAAAATGCTCGTTGAAACTTTCAGCCTGGTGACGGTCATCCACAATCAAGACGACGGAACGCTCAGGTATTTTTGCGTTGTGATCGAGAAAATCTGCGAGTTGTGTTGCGTTGATGGCTTCAAACCCCTGTTCCTTTAAATCACTCATCAATTGTTTGAAATCCTGCTTGCTGATGTCATGGACCCGGGTGGCTTTCTCCTGAGTAATGCCATGGAACATGACAACCATCGCCACCGTCCCCGGCGCGGCGTTGGCGGAATTCCATTTGTCATGCAGATACTGACAGGAATCCTGGACGTAGGTGTGCGGTGTATCCCGTGGATTTAGCTGGCTCGCAACAAATACGGATGGAAGCGCGGGGGGTGTACGGGCCACGGTTGGGGGAGAAACAGGGGTCTCGCTGGGAGCCGGAGTGGCGGTCGGTTGCATTTGCGCGAATGCGGTTCCGATCGCCTGTGTCAGCGCGGCACTCATGTCGGCTGTGGGAGCCGCCGCGGGCTGGCACGCAGTCAGGATAGCGGCGAGCAGGATGATCTGCAGAAGCAAGCGGGTGGATTTTTGCATGATGCTGATTTTATCTGAAATCGTAGGGGCGACCGGTAGGTCGCCCCTACAGGGTTATTCGTTCGAGTCGCCTTTGATAAAGGCTTCCACTTTTTCGCGGCAGATATCGTCGCGGAATTGTTTGGGAGGCGTTTTGAAAAAATAAGACGATGGACCCACAATGGGACCGCTCAGTTTGCGGTCGAGTGCGATCTTGGCACAGCGGATGGCGTCGATTATTACGCCCGCAGAGTTGGGGCTGTCCCACACTTCCAGCTTGACTTCAATGTTGAGGGGTACGTCGCCGAAGGTTGTGCCTTCCATGCGGATGTATGCCCACTTGCGGTCAGTGAGCCACGGTACATGGTCTGATGGCCCAACATGGACATTGTCGTGGCCCAGGTCGTAGGGGATCATGCTGGTGACCGCGTTGGTCTTGGAAATTTTCTTGCTCTCCAGACGTTCGCGCTCGAGCATGTTGAGGAAGTCTGTGTTGCCGCCGAAGTTCAGTTGATAGGTGCGGTCGATCCGTACACCGCGGTCCACGAACAGGGTGGCGAGCTGGCGGTGCAAAATGGTTGCCCCAACCTGACTCTTAATGTCGTCGCCCAGAATGGGAAGACCCGCATCGCGGAAGCGCTTGCCCCAGTATTCAGAGGAGGCGATGAAAACGGGAATACCATTGACGAATGCACAACCCGCTTCGATGGCTTGTTCCACATACCATTTTGTGGCCATCTCTGAGCCAACCGGCAGGAAATTTACAACAACATCCGTTTTTGTATCTTTGAGCAATTTGACAATATCTGCCGTGGGGCCGGGTGCCTTGGTGATCATACCCTGTAGATATTTGCCGAGCCCGTCATGGGTCATGCCGCGAACAACGGGAGCATTGAGATTCGGAACATCTGCAAATTTATAGGTATTGTTTGGCTCGGCAAATATGGCTTCCGAAAGATCCCTGCCAACCTTGGTGATATTTACATCAATACCCAGGGTAATTTCGATGTCACGGATGTGATAGCCGCCAAGACGCGGGTGCATGACGCCGGGCACATGGTCATCATCTGCCGTTTTCTGATAGAACTGAATTCCCTGGACGAGCGAGGAGGCGCAGTTCCCCACGCCGATAATTGCAACACGTACCTTTTTGTTTGCCATCAAATTGGATCTCCTTGTCTGGTTATGAAGGGTTTGGCATGGTGATTATTACGAAATAAGTATTTTTTAAAGCACTCAATGTTGTATAATTTACGCAATGGCCACCAACGAGCGAATAGATCACCTGGAACGATTGCTGGAAGTTGTGCGGGGTTTAACGACAGCGCCCGACCTTGAAACCTTTTTACAAACCATCATCAGTGAAGCCGCGGAGATGACCAATAGCGAGCTCGCCTCGATTCTTGAGTATGATGAGACTGCGGAAGAGTTACGTTTTCTGGCAATGCAGTGGTTTCAGCGCGACGTGCTTCGCCCGGTTGGGGTTCCGCTCGACGGAAGCGCAGCAGGCTGGGTCTACCGCCGTGCTCAGCCGTTAATCATCCAGGACGTGAAGGTCGATCAGCGTCATTTCAAAGTGGTGGACACGGTTACAAAGCATGTGACAAATTCCCTGGTGGCTGTCCCGCTCGTGGTGCGCGGTGAAGTCGTGGGTGTGTTGGAAGCGCTTAATAAAAAGGACGATGCTCATTATACCGAAGAAGACCTGACTATTCTGGAAACACTGGGAGCGCTGGCTGCACAGGCAATGCAGAATGTGGATTTGATGCGAAAAATACGCGCGTCAAAGGTCCAGCTTGCCGAATTGGAACGCCTCAAATCAGACTTTATTGCGATCACCTCACACGAGCTGCGAACTCCCCTTGGCTTGATCCTCGGTCATGCTACGTTTCTACGTGAACTTGCTGGTGAGCAGTTTGTCGAACAACTCGATACCATCCTCCGCAATGCGACCCGGCTCAAGGAAATTGTTGAAAATCTTTCTGATGTGGAAAACTTCCAGAACGGCTCCGCGCGTGTACGAGGCGACCGTGTATCCATGGCGAAGATCGCGGAGGATGTGGTGGCTTCGTTCCATGCTGAAGCAGAGCAGAGGAACATCAGCCTGAAAACAGAGCTGGGGGATTTGCCTTATTACAGCCATATGGATCAGATAAAGATCACGATCGCGTTGAGTAACCTTGTAAAGAATGCCGTCCAATACACCGAAGCCGGTGGGCAGGTCACCGTAAAAGTAGGAGAGGATTCGGGTTATATCAAAGTGACTGTTGTCGATGATGGGATCGGCATCCCTGCACGCGAACTGCCGCGTGTTTTTGAACGCTTCTACCAGGTCGAAACACATCTTACACGTCGCTATGGCGGCATGGGATTGGGACTCTCGGTTGCAAAGGCGATGATCGAATTGCATGGCGGGCGAATCTGGGCGGAAAGTGCTGGGAGGGGAAGCACGTTCACCTTCCTTTTGCCAGTCACACTCGCTGAGCCATCCAAAGCCCATGCAGGCCCAATCGTTTCATAATTGAATCCGCCATCATGGCGGATTTTCGTGTACCTGGGGGAGCAGATATAATAGCCTTATATGAATCCAGAATTCCTGGTATTTGGTCAACTGACACGCGAATATCTTCTGCCTCCTGTGGGTCAGCCGAGACTCGACGTGGCGGGCGGGAGTCTGCTTTATAGTGCGGCGGGGCTCAGGGTGTGGGTATCAAGCATAGGCCTGGTCGGACGCGCGGGTGAGGATTATCCGCGCGAGTGGCTGAACGACTGCATGTCGCGCGGCTTCGATACAAGCGGCATCCGCCTCGACCCCACCAGGCTGGAAGTCCGGGAATTTGTTTCATACAATGAGGCGTTTGAGGTGAGCCGTATCAACCCGGTAACGCAATTCGCCCGACGAGGGCTGACTTTTCCAAAATCATTGCTGGGCTACCAGCCGCCAAATGAAAGAAAAGTGGATGGAGCGGGCGTACTGCTTATCACTGATATTCCCGAAAGTTACCTGACGGCGCGTGCCGCATTGCTCTGCCCGATGAGCCTGGTCACACAGACCCAATTGATCGCGGGTATGAAGCACGGCGATGTGCATACATTTGTCCTGGAGCCTGCTTCCACCAGTATGATGCCGACTGCACGCCGGGAATTACCCGCCCTGCTAAATGGCGTGACAGCCTTCCTTACTTCGCAGGATGAGTTGAGGAATCTTTTCTGGGGCGAGACGCATGATATTTGGAAAATGGCGGAATGGGTTTCAATGTATGGTTGTGAATATGTCGTGATCAAATGTGGCGAACATGGGCAGCTGCTTTATGATGTGAGTACAAAACACAAGTGGGAAATCCCCGCCTATCCGGCGCGCGTGGCTGATCCCATCGGTGCAGGTCACGCATTCAATGGAGGCTTTATGGCGGGCTATTGCAAAAGCTATGATCCGCTCGAAGGTGTCCTGGCTGGGAACGTGTCCGCTTCGTTGAAGCTGGAAGGCAGCGGCGCCTTCTATCCGCTGGATGTGATGCCGGGCCTGGCAGCGGCGCGTTTGAATGCGCTGCGGGATAGGGTAAGGAAAGTGTGAACATGAATCAATATTCAATGTATGGTATCCAAAAGGTGGAAGTGATGAATAGTCTTGTACAGCGTGTGATCGAACGTGCAATTCAAATCCAGCAAATTCCCGCGCCAACGTTCGAGGAAATGAAGCGTGCCGAGTTTGTGCACAGGTTATTTGTGGAAGAGGGATTGCATAATGTTTCGGTGGATGAGATGGGGAATATATATGGACGCTGGACGATGGACGCTGGACGATCGACGGAAGGCAAACCACTCATCATTAGCGCCCATTTGGATACGGTTTTCCCGCATGGAACGAGTTTGAAAGTGACACGGGAAGGCGGAAGAATTTTTGGTCCGGGGCTTGGCGATAATTCGCTGGGCGTTGCGGCGTTGTTCGGCTTGCTGTGGATGTTTCGTGAGCGGAACATTAAATTGAACGGCGATGTCTGGTTCGTGGCTAATACCGGTGAGGAGGGGCTCGGCGATCTGCGTGGTATGAAAGCGGTTGTTGAACGTTTTGGCGGGGAAGTACGGGCCTATCTTGTGCTGGAGGGTCTTGCATTGGGACATATCTATCACCGTGCAGTGGGTGTCAAACGCTATCGTGTCACGGCGCGTACCACAGGTGGACACTCCTGGTCAGATTATGGCAAACCTTCTGCGATCCATGAACTGGCGAAGCTGGTTGCGCAATTGAGTTCCCTCGAACTGCCAGGTCACCCGCGCACGACAATGAATGTCGGGAAAATTTCAGGCGGCACCTCGGTGAACGTCATTGCCTCTGACGCAACATTGGATTTGGACCTGCGTTCCCAGGGGCAGGAGTCTTTAGTGGAATTGATATCCACTGTGGAGAAGATGATCCATAACGCGGGCCGGCAGGATGTTCGTATGGAAGCAGAAGTGATCGGTCAACGTCCCGCGGGGGAAATGAGTCTGAATCATCCGCTTGTGAAACTGGCAGAGAGGTGTCTGCGCGAACAGGACCTGGAACCTGTTCTGACAGCCGGCTCCACAGATGCAAACATCCCATTGAGCAGGGGATATCCTGCAATTGTTCTGGGAGTTTCAACAGGGGGCAGTGCGCACACAGTGCATGAATTTATCAACGCCGAGCCTGTGGCGCAAGGCATGGAGTATTTGCTGAGATTTGTCAGCCAGGTTTGGTAATTCGTACGTAAAAACCATAAATAAAAGGAGATCAATGAAAAACCATGGACCTCCTTTTATTATTCAATTACCGATTACTATTTACTACAAGTCATCTCAAAAATGGCATGTCACTCTGAGGGAGCGTTCATCGCGCAGCATAAGGAAGCCGCGTTCTGCTTCCGTCAGCCGGACGATGGTGTCCATCACGATCTGGAGCACTTCATCCACTTCGAGCGTGGAATTGACGTACTGCCATCCCTGCCAGGGCTTGCAAATGGCTGTATCGCAGCTCGAACGGAATGAGTATATCGCTGACACGTGCAAGGGAATTTTCAAGACTCTTTAATCCATCGGTTGCCTCAGGGGAGTATCCGGCCTCTGGCGAGTTCCGGAGCCTCGCCGCCTGCTGCGTAACACTCACTACCTGATCGTTG
>JANMSY010000694.1:0-14562 GCA_031389865.1 Anaerolineales bacterium
GACATACGATTGGAGTATTGACCAGTCGCCATGAACGGGCGAAGGCATCGGCCAGCGAGCAGAATATCTATCGTCTCCTCCATCTCGAAGGAGATCTAGCTTACTATCAGCCGATCCATTTTTTCACCAGATGGAAAAAACAGCACCGGGAAAACTTGGTGTTTCTGGAACATACCGTTAAGGACTTCGCCCCGGATCTAATCTTTGTCTGGGGTATGTGGGCCCTTTCTAAAGCACTGCCGGCCTTGGCTGAGGAACTGCTGCCGGGCCGCGTGGTTTACTACCTGTCTGACTACTGGCCCTCGGCTGTAGATATGCATACCACGTACTGGCAATCGCCGGCCCGAAGCTGGCCTATGCAAGTACTAAAACGAGTTCTAAGCCGGGTTGCGATGTCAATGCTCGCCAAAGAGGGCCAACCTGACTTAAAACTCGAGCAGGTGATTTGTGTAAGTGCCAGGGTACGCGACCTTCTTGTTGAGGCAGGTTTGCCTATCCAGCATGCCCGTATCATCCATGGCGGTACAGATATAGAACGATTCGTGGGCGTTCGCAAACGAGATTGTCTGTCTGGACATTTGAAATTGCTCTATGCTGGCCAATTGGTCCGTCATAAAGGCGTTCACACGGCTATCGAAGCGATGGCGAGACTGGTGAATAAGCGGAGCATGAAGCAGATCACCCTGACCCTGGTTGGGTCAGGTCACCCCGACTATGAAGCGTTCTTGCGCGACCTTGTTGAGAGAGAGCGCCTACATAACTTTGTGACATTCCACAAGCCGGTTTCAAAAGACAAAATGCCTGCCATCCTGCAGCAGTTTGATGTTCTTATTTTTCCTTCCATCTATGAGGAACCTCTCGCCCGTATGACACAGGAGGCTATGGTCTCGGGTTTAGTGGTAGTTGGAACGACCACCGGGGGTACGAAGGAAATATTGAGGCATGGCGAAACGGGTTTTACGTTTGCGCCTGAAGATGCAGATGGTCTGGCCGAACAGGTTACCCGGCTCATCGTCGATCCTGATTTGTGTCGTCATCTGGCCCAAGCTGGCCGCCAGACCGTGCTGGAGAATTTTACGTTAGACAAGATGGTGGAAGAAATTGAAACTTATCTTGTGGGTTGTTTCGCTAGAAGTTCAAAGGCGTAGATAATCAATCTTGGAAGAGGCCGAATGCGGATTTTATTTCTCACCAACTTTTATCGGGTTCGAGAAACGGGTGGAGAAGACCAATCATGTCAGCAGGTAGTTCAGGGCTTAATAAAGCGAGGCCATACTACTCTGGTTTTGACCAGCATGCATGGAACCAACAATATACCCGTGGAAAGAGATGGAGTTTACCGATCCTTGTACCTGGAGATGGACTTGGTTCCCTGGCGGCACAGTTTAACCTTCTTTACCCAGCGAATGGCAAGGGAGAGGCATAATTTACGGCGCTTTGAGCGAGTTCTTGAGCAGTTTGCGCCCGACATTATCTTCATCTGGGGCATGTGGAACCTGCCCCGCTCGCTGGCGGCGTTAGCTGAGGCCAAGTATCCGGATAAGGTCGTTTATAGGTTTGCCACATACTGGCCAACGTTACCCAGCCAGCACGAATACTATTGGCGCGCGCCGGGACACAAGTGGTATAGCAAGCTGGCTAAAAAGTTGTTAAGCCAGGTTGCGTTGGCAATGCTAGCCAGAGAGAACAAGCAGAGTCCTTTGGCTTTTAAGCACGCGATGTGTGTCAGCGCTGTGACTCGAAGCCGGCTCGTCGAAGCTGGGATCCCGGTTACTAATGCTCAGGTCATCCATACCGGCATTGACGCTAAACAATATTCGACTGACCAACATAACCACCAATCTGGCGATGGCGATCGGATCTTAAATTTACTGTGCGCGGGTCGGCTGGTAGCAGAGAAGAGTGTTGACACAACCATCCAGGCACTGGAAAAACTGGTTTTTGATCAAGACATACAGGGCATAAGACTGAGTGTTGCCGGCTCCGGCTCCGCGGACTATGAAAGCTATTTACGCGACCTGGTCACTCAAGCCGGCTTGGACGACTACGTGTCATTTTTGGGGCACGTGCCACCGGAAGAAATGCCCCGGCTACTACGGCAGTTTGACGTACTGCTGATGCCGTCCACTTGGGAGGAGCCCTTTTCCAGAATGGTATTAGAGGGAATGGTCTCGGGTCTGGTCGTAGTGGCTACTCCAAGAGGTGGAACAATTGAAGTTTTAACTGATGGCGAAAATGGATTGCTGTTCGTGCCCGGTGATGGTGAGGATTTGGCCCGGAAGATCACCCAACTCGCTCAGGATCCTAACTTACGTAGAAAGCTGGCAAACGCTGGCCAGCAAACCGTCAGGGAGAGATTTACCATGACGCGAATGATGGATCAGGTTGAAAGCTATCTCCAGGAAGTTGCTCGTCTATCCTCCGACAAGCTCCGGAGTCAGCCCGAACCGCAGGAAGAGAGGCTCATGGTGTCCAACCTGCCTATGGTTAGCATCATTATCCCCACCTATAACCATAAAGATTCGCTCCGGGAAACGCTACAGTCACTCGCCCAGCAAACCTATCCTATCGATCGCTTCGAGATCATTGCTGTGGATGATGGTTCGACGGATGGTACACACGAGATCACAGCGGAAACAATTCCATTCACGTTACGCTATGTTCGGCAGAGCAACCAGGGTGATGCTGCAGCGCGTAACTTTGGCGCCCAACAGAGTCAAGCAGATATACTGGTGTTCCTGGATGACGATATTTTGGTGGAACCTGACTACTTAACGGGATTGATCCAGGCTCAGGCGATCTGTGAAAATAGCATTGTAGGCGGCACTTGGGATCTCTGGCACGCGAACACACCGAGCCTTTCTCACTCCTCACAGACTCTGCTGGATTCAGGTGCTTACTATACTCGTTTTGCAGAAGCCTCGAGCGATGACTCAGACCATACCAATGCTGTAGTCGAGTTGCCCTTCAGGGACATCCACAGTAACAATATGGCTCTCCGACGCGAGGACTATTTTAAGGTTGGCATGATGCAGCCTCTGGAATTCTCGGGCTCCAGTATGTGGTGTGATCTCGAATTTACCTATCGTGCGTATCGTCAAGGCTTCAAATTTTTTCGAAGCATCAAAGCTTTTTGTTGGCACCGGGATCACTCCGCTGAAAGTCTGGATGAATTTAAAAGGCGCATGAAAATAGCTGCTTATCGCTCGGTAACGCTTTTCCAAAAACATCCCGAACTACTCGTTCATATCCCTATGTTTTATGACAAAGCTCCAATTAGCTGGCGTCAGGACCAGCCGCTCCTTATCGCTCGCAAACTGGTCCGCGTTTTCCTGTCATCCCGACCGGTGCTGCGAAGCATGGAACAAATTGTAAATGTCCTGGAGAGGCGCAGCCCCACGTCCGGTATACTCCCTACTCTCTACCGATATATCACCGGCGGCTATATATTACAAGGCTATCGGCAAGGGCTGGTCGAATTCGGACAGGTAGATAACAGGGATGAAGCTGTTCTGCTAGCTTGAGTTGAGGAGTTCGAAAACGGGAAATTACCAAAGTATGATCTCTGAAATCCAACAATAGAATCCAATGCATAAACTATGATACTTTCGATCATCATCGTGAACTGGAACACGCGCCAGGATTTACTGGAATGCCTTGACTCAGTCTTCGCCAACCCGACGGCAACCGAGATGGAGGTCATAGTTGTGGACAATGCCTCGACCGATGGTAGCGCCGATGCTGTGACCAGCATGTACCCACTGGTAAACCTGATCCGATCCAGCGAGAACATGGGCTTTGCGAAGGCCAACAATTATGCGGCTGCTCTCACCACCAGTCGCTATTGGTTACTGCTGAACCCGGACGCGTTGGTTCATGCAGGTGCCATTGATCGGATGCTCCACTATATGGATGAGCATCCCGACGTGGCGGCCGTCGGCCCGCGGCTCCTCAACCCCGACGGTTCGGGCCAGCTATCCATCTGGCGTCGGCCAACGTTGTTCCGTGAATGGTGGCGGCTTTTTCACCTTGACGGACTATTTCCCCTCAGTGAATATCCGCCCTCAACGCTGATATCGCAGAAGCCGCGGCGTGTCGACATTCTCCACGGCGCGTGCTTGCTCTTGCGTTGTGATGTAGTGCAGGGCATGGGGCTTTTCGACGAAGACTATTTTATCTTTTCGGAAGAGATCGACTTATGCGATCGCCTGGGGCGTTCCGGCTGGGAGTTGCATTGGGTGCCTGAAGCAGTGGTCACACACAAAGGTGGACAGAGCACACGACAAGTTGCTGATGCCATGTTCATCGAACTGTATCGCAACAAGACGAAATTTTTTCGCAAGAGGCGAGGCCGGCTGGCGGCTTTTCTCTATAAGTTGATCCTGCTACAGGCAGCCTTGGCCCGCTATCTGCCTGGACAGATGATGTGGTTGCTGCAACTGCGCGGGCATAATCACTGGATTGACACCGCCCGCCAATATCGATTGTTGATGGCCTTCCTTCCCAGCCTTTAAACTCAAATAACCTGTGCGTAGTAGTACCGGAGGATTTTTAGCGTGACCTTATTTATGCTAAAGAAACCAGCGTCGGCGCAGAACGTCCTCGAACCGCGGTTACAAGCCGCGCTGGATTGGATCGGGCGTGCACAGAACGCTTCTGGTGATGGGGGTATCTCTAAGGGATATCACGCGATTCGCCGGCGTTGGTCGCCGTCGTATCCCGAAACGACCGGATACACTATTCCGACCCTGCTCAATGCCGCGGTCGCACTGGACCGACCCGACTTAAGAATATTG
Source organism: Anaerolineales bacterium (assembly GCA_031389865.1). Taxonomy (GTDB): domain Bacteria; phylum Chloroflexota; class Anaerolineae; order Anaerolineales; family Villigracilaceae; genus Defluviilinea. Next base: position 4,797 of record JANMSY010000694.1, read on the forward strand.
GCTCTAAGCCTTGCAGACTACCTGTTAAAAGCAGCAACTCCCGACGGTGCTGTGGTGCACTGGGCCGATCCATCTTCTCAGCCCATCGTGTTTGACACTGGTCAGGTGCTGTTCGGGTGGCTGGCGGCTTATTCCGCCAGCCAGGATGCACGGTATCTCGAAGCAGCCACTCGGGCCGGGAACTGGCTCACCTCAATCCAGGATGGTTCTGGGGCCTGGGTGACGCATCAACATCTGGGCGTCGTCAAAACCATCGATACGCGTGTTGCATGGGCGCTTCTTGAGCTCTATCGCCACACAGAGCAGGAGTCCCACCGCCGAGCCGCCGTACAAAACTTGGATTGGGTGTTGGGTCAACAGGATAGTGATGGCTGGTTTAGGCATTGTGCTTTTCGAGACGGGGAAGATCCGTACACTCATACCTTGGTCTACACGGCTGAGGGGTTGTTCGAATCAGGTCGTCTTCTTGACGAAGAGCGTTATATCGGCGCGGCCATCCGAACGGCCGACTCCCTGTTGGCACGGCAGCGCGCCGACGGCTGGTTGGCAAGCACGTATCGTTCGGGCTGGCGGGTAACGAGCCGTTCGAGTTGCCTTACTGGCAACTGTCAGGCGAGTCGACTCTGGTTAATGCTCTTCAGCCTACGGGATAACCCCGCCTACGCCGAAGCTGCCGAGAGAGCCATCCTGTTCGTCAGCCGCACTCAGAAGTTGACGGCTTCCAACCTGGGAGTGAGAGGCGGCATCGCAGGTTCGATGCCCTTCTATGGTCGCTACGAACGTTTCACATACCCAAATTGGGCGGCCAAGTTTTACGTCGATGCGCTACTTACATTGCGGGCAATGGAAAACGGTGAGGGCCTGACCTATGCTGGGTAGTGAAGTGAACATTATCCCTTATGGGATGAGGGATCTGGACCGGAGTCGAACATGAACGCTGCGTCAATTATTTCGGCCATTGCTCTTTTGATTGTGCTGCTAGCCGCCAGTTACTGGTTTGTGCTGGCATTGGCCTCGGTTCGCAGACCATCAGCCGTAGTCAAGCGCGAGCCATCGACCCGATTTGCAATCACGATTCCCGCCCACGACGAGGCCCCTGTGATTGCGGGAACAGTCAATAGGCTGCGCGGCCTGGACTATCCGGCCGAGTTGTTCGCCATTCATATCGTCGCCGATCATTGTTCCGACGAGACGGCGACGCTGGCACGCCAGGCTGGAGCAATCGTTCATGAGCGCGATGATGGTCCCCGGTCAGGAAAAGGAGTAGCCCTCGCCTGGCTGTTCGAGCGCGTGTTAACCGATCCATATGATGCAGTTGTTGTTTTCGACTCGGATACCCAGGTCGATGCTGATTTTCTGCGCGTGATGGATGCGCATCTGGCACAGGGGCTGCAGGTCATACAGGGCCAACATATCATTCGTAATCCGCACAGTGGCTGGTTCCCGGCTTTGACTTGGGCCATGTTCTTAATCGATAACCGCTTTCAAAATTTAGGCCGATCCAATTTGGGATGGGCGGCCAAAAACATGGGAGACTCTATCTGTTTTCGTGCCGACATCTTGCGGCGCCTGGGGTGGGGAGAGGGTTTGACTGAGGACTTCCAGTTGCGACAGCGTCTTCTGTTGGCTGGGATTAAGATCAGCTATGAGCCTTCAGCCAAAGGCTACGGGGAAGCGCCTTGCACGTGGGCTCAAGCGCGGGCACAACGTGCGCGCTGGCTGCGTGGCGTTCAGATGGCGAGTAGGCAGTTGGCACGCCAATTGCTCACGGCTGCCATTCAACGCCGTGACATGGCATTGCTGGATGGTGCCCTGCAAGCCTATCTGCCATCATTCTCAACCCTGACGGTTGTTGGCATCGCAGCCCTGTTGGCTCAATTCTTATTGAACAGGCTGGTCGGGCCCGTGATTCCATCCACCCTTATGTATCTCTGGGTCGGGATTTGTGCAGCTCTGTTTATATATCCACTATTCGGCCTGGCCCTGGAGAGAGCGCCAGCTGGCGCCTATTTCGTAATTCTGACCGGCCCGCTATTTATTATTTGGCGAACTGTTCTAGCCATTACATCGCGCTACTCCCGCAAGCCAGCCGTCTGGGTGCGCACCGTTCATGGAGAAACCAAGTGACTCGACTAAAAGTCCTTACTGTTATCGGCACACGGCCCGAAGGCATAAAAATGGCGCCGATCGTCAAGGAACTGGAGAAATACCCTAACCAGATATCGTCGTACGTTTGCGCCACAGATCAGCATCGCGGTCTCCTCGATCAAGTTCTGGATGTTTTCGACATTCGACCCGATATTGACCTGAACCTGATGCAACCCGGCCAGACATTGTCGCAATTAACTGCAAACCTATTTGTCCACTTGGATGAACTTGTTAGGCGCGAACGACCCGATTGGGTGTTGGTGCAAGGTAACACGACCTAAGTGATGGTTGCCAGTCTGGTGGCTTACTATCATCGTATTCGTATTGGGCACGTAGAAGCGGGCCTTCGCACCGGTGACAAATGGCAACCGTATCCAGAGGAGATCAACAGGCCAATTACGGATTTACTGGCCGATCTCTATTTCGCCCCGACGGAAGACAACAGGCAGAATCTGTTGCGCGAAGGTGTTCCGACTAAATCGATCGTGCTCACCGGAAACACGATCGTCGACGCGCTGCAAATGACCGTTCAGCGCTTGCAACAATCTGAACCACCATCTGAGAATGATGTGCATCGCGACCATCGGCTCATATTGGTGACCGCCCACCGGCGGGAAAATTTAGGAACTCCGCTTATCCAGATCTGCAATGCCCTGGCTGAGTTGGCCAGGCGTTATCCCTCCCAAGTCAAAATCATTTATCCCGTGCATCCCAATCCGAATGTACAGGAAACTGTGGGTCGGCTGCTGAACGGCATCCCAAACGTCATCCTGACGGAGCCCATGGGGTATCGGAATTTTGTTCAATTAATGAGCCGGGCTTATCTGGTCCTGACTGATTCGCGTGGTTTGCAGGAAGAGGCTCCCAGCCTTGGGATACCTGTGTTAGTCCTGCGCGATGTCACCGAGCGACCAGAAGGGGTTGCTGCAGGCGTCGTTAGATTAGTGGGTACTGATGAGAAAGCGATCGTCGCAGCTGCGGTCGAACTCTTGGATGAGGGCGTCGTGTACGACGCCCTCATGGCAATGGCCGGCGAGCCGGAGAATTATCAAGGCAATTTGCAATGCCTCTGGTATTGCTATAGCTGAAGGCCAGGTGGTTCCGGCAATGGCCGCGACATCCGCGGTATCAGCCAACAATGCGTAATACGCCTCATCGTTGACGGGCTTAAACGGCGCAATGTAGACATGCTGGATGGAGCCCTTCAAGCGAGTGTTCATTCGTATTCGACCTTGAGCGTACTGGTTTTGATCGCATCGGCGATCCAGGTTCCATTAGTGGACCATCGAAAGCCAGCCGCCCGTGTAACCTGCGGCTGGCTTTCAACGTCATGACAATATAATATGAGGCAACATGGCGCACCCCAGCACCAGCTATACTTCAGGCTGGGCTGGCCGCATACACGTGGAGAGGCATTACCAATATGATTGAAGAAATTTACAGTAACTTTTACTTGATGCAGGGTAACCTATGGAACTGAACAAATATATCTTCCCATTACGTAAATGGTGGTGGTTAGTAGTTGCCTCAACTCTAATAGCTGCAATTTTCAGCGCGCTGAGCACCCGGCTCCAGCCTACGTTTTACCAGGCCCGCACTACCCTCATGATTGGCACGACCATCAACAATCCCAATCCCTCCAGCAACGAATTAATCTTGGGTCAACAACTGGCCGCAGCTTACGCCGATCTTGCCAATCGAGAGAACGTCCGCAACGCAACCAAGAATGCCCTGGGGGTGAATCAATTGCCGGAGTACATTGCCCGGTCGTTACCCAACACCCAATTGATGGAGATCACCGTCAACGACACTGACCCGCAACGCGCTCAGACTGTTGCCAACGAATTAGCCGCTCAACTAATCCTTGTGGGTCCCATCAGTGCGCAGTCTGGGGAAAAAGGGCGCCAGGAGTTCATTCACCAGCGGTTGAACAATCTCGAAGCACAGATCCAAGAAACCGAGGCCGAAATCGAGAAACTGCAAGAAGAGCTGGCCAATACGTTCAGCGCCCAGCAAATTGATGACAAACAAAACCAGATTTCTTCCTTAGAGTCAAAGCTGAACACCATGGAAAATAATTATGGTTTATTGCTCTCTAACACGCAACAGGGGGCGACAAACACGCTGGCGATCATTGCATCTGCTGAATTACCAGCCAATCCCATCGGGCCCATGAAAGGATTGATCATACTGCTGGCGGCCGCCGTTGGATTTATCTTGGCAGCTTGCGAAGCCTATCTGCTCGAATATCTGGACGACACTCTGAAATCTCCCGACGCGGTGGAGCGTCTGTTATCAGCTCGTATTATCGGTCATGTTTTTGAGCAGCCAGGTGGAATGATTGAGAACGGACTATATGATGCAGACAATTCAAATCACCCGTTAACCGAACCGTTCCGTGCCTTGAGGACAGCAATTGATTTCGCAGAACTGGATCGACCCCTGAAGACAATCCTTGTCACCAGCCCAGATATCGGGGATGGAAAAACCTCGGTGGCTGCCAATCTGGCCCTATCCATGGCCCAAAGAGATAAAAAGGTGTTCTTGCTCGACGCTGACTTGCGCAAGCCGAAAATCCATAAACTTTTCAACCTGGCTAATGATAAGGGTTTGACTGACCTGGTGTTTGCCCGCGCTGCCATAAATTGGGAAATTGAAACTAAAAAAGTTAAGAAAGTAGCCGTGATTACTTCTGGTGATACGCCTCCCGACCCCGCCGAACTGTTGAGTTCCGAAAAAATGGACCTCTTCCTGTCCCAGTTGGAAGAAGTCGCCGATGTTGTTATTATTGATGGGCCACCCTTGTTCGTTGCCGAGGCGACGATCCTCGCGTCAAAGGTGGATGGCGTTCTGATGGTGGTCAGGCCGGGTCATACGCGCCGGCCCTTAGCTGAAGCCGCTATGGAGCAGATTAAGTCAGTCGGAGCCAGAGTGGTTGGCATAGTTCTCAATCGCATTCCTCTCCGCGGTGCAGATTATTATGCTGGCAAGAGCTATCTCTATACCTACTATCGCAGTAACTATGGGGATGAGCGCGAAGGCCAGGAACAGAAAAATTTTTCTGGATCCATCTTCTTTAACGATCTAAAGAGTTTTAGGGAAACCCTCGCGCCTTATGCCAATAAAGTCGCCGACTTCGTCAGGCATCGCTTCAGAGCCGTTTTCAAACTTAGCCCTAAGTAACGCTTTCACTGACCTTGTTTTAGCACGAGGGCGGGGGCATCAGTAAACTTGACTTGGATCTTAATCAACTCCCGCGGTCGGTCATTTTCCCCCATTTGCCTGTATAGCGCTGTTCTCAACCAGTGGACCTCGGCTTTTTGGTGGATTCTTTCGTGATAAAAACCTACGAGCAAAAATTGAATCGTACACTGCAAAGGGAAAAGCAAGGTGGTAACCATGATCGCTGAGCAAGCGGATGTTGTACCGCGGGATAGATATCGGGTAGCAGTTCCAGAATGGTCGGAAAATGATGGGATTGCGAAAATGATCGGTTTTGAGCTGGAACAGATCGGATACCATCCAGTTCTTTTTTCCTTCGATAGCAATATTCCTGAAGATGTAGACTATTTGCTGACGTTTGGACCTTATAACAGGATCTTACCGATCTGGCAAAATAACGCGCGCAGAGCGCCTAGCCGTCGACCGGTTGTAATCCATTGGAATACCGAGGGAATGCCAGATCTGAGAATCCCGCCCAAGGTCATCGGTGCTCTGGGGGCTATGCGATCAAAAATAGGCCGGATGGGCTACTCTGACTCGGTATTCGACCATTTTCTTTATTCCATACGACCTGTTTCCAATATTGATAAATGGTTTAAGCGCTACCGCTATCACGGCGATTACGAATACGCTTGTCGAAAGGGCTGGCTGCAGGTACTATCGGATACCTCCCATATCTATAGCCAAATCCGTAGCAAAATCGGTATACCGACCCTGTATGCTCCTTGGGGCGCAAGCCAGAGGTGGTACGAAGATTTAGGCTTGGAGAGAGATCTGGATGTGCTTTGGATGGGCACGAGAGGATCTCAGCGTCGCAGTCGCATCCTCAATCAGGTTTTCAGAGAGTTAAAACTAAAAGGGTTGAATGTATTAATCGCCGACAACGAAGAAAATCCTTTTATCTTCGGACAGGAGAGAACCAGACATCTCAACCGGGCCAAAATAACATTAAATATCACCCGTACATGGTACGATGATAATTTTTCGCGCTTTACGATTGCTTGCTCCAACCGTTCCATGGTCGTTTCGGAACCTTTATTACCCCACTGTACAGAGTTCAAAGAGAATGTCCATTACGTATCTGCCAAAATCGAAGATTTAGCAAATACGATTGTGTATTATTTAGAGCATGAAGAGGAAAGAAGGCAGATCGTTGATAATGCCTACGAGTTGATGATGGCCGAGCTGAAATTTGAAAAGAGCTTGCGTAAGATGTTTGCGGCTGCGCAGCACATAACAAAGGGAGCAATTAAGACTTAATCTCAAGGATATCGCTCAGGCGATCGAATTGCCGCCCGCCTGCTCGGCTGGAGTTGCGGCTAGCGCGGTGAGGTCTCTCTTTGGAATTCCACATCACATTGCATTGATGCCGCCATCCGTATTTTGTATAAAACGGTTCGATCTTTCACTCTCATTGTCGATGTGCAATGATTCCCAATGTATAACAAAAGTCCTCCCTTGATGTAGGACTTGCTTTGTGCTAGAGGAAATACTCGCAAACAAAAAACCCTCCGACATGGAGGGTTTTTTGTTTGCGCGGAGAGATTCAAATAACATCTCCCCTGTGCACCCTGCGGGTATTCTTCGCGAGAGACTCACAGCCAAACAAAAATCCTCCACTATGGAGGATCCTGTGTGAACGCGGCCCTCAACAGGGTGCTTCGCGAAGAGATTCTAACCCTCAGCCAAGGGCTTAAAAGAAACCCTAGAATGAGATTTTAGTCTTACTTTGAGTCCAACCTGTTGCTAACGTGTTTGGCATACTTTTGGCATACCTACACATGTGCTACCACTTCCGCCTGGGTCATCTCTCGCAGGTTTTCATGTTGGTTTACCTTGATGCCGCGGGCGTCGCCTGTCCATCACAAGTTTCTCCCGCTCCTCGATGTAGAAGACAGGGACGACCCCACACGCCTTGTCCTGAGTCTGATAGAAGGGTTCGCTGGCGGCATGAAATGTGAGGTTGTCGGTCAATCTTAAGTCGCGGCGAATCCACCAGATACTGATCATAGGTCCATGATCCCATCTCTGCCTTCGTTGAGCGCGTTGTAAATCGAGTCGGCGAGAGTCTCAGGTGTGATCGCATTTTTGGGCATAGAGAAGGGGACTTTGCTCCAGAAGGCGGTATCTACTGCGCCCGGGCGGACAACGAGCGTTTTGCGGCGAGTCTCTTTGCGCAGGGCTTCAGCAAAGGCTTCGAGTCCGGCTTTGGCGGCGGCGTATGCGCCAAGACCGGGCAGACGCAAGCGTTCATGGATCGCGCCGATAAATACGAAACGAGCGCTCTCGGCCAGATAAGGCAGGCTGGCTTGTGCGGTGAGAAATGCGCCTGTGAGGTTGGCGTTGAGAATGCGGTTCCAATCTTGCGCTGTGGCTTCAGCCGTTTTAATGGAGGCGATATCACCGGCTGTGTAGATATACAGATCGAAGGGGTTTGCTATTGCGCCTGCCATGCGTGCTGCGCCGGTGACCTGTGAGGGTTGGGTCACGTCGGTGGCGATGACGTGTGGAGTGATGGTTTTCATATCGGAGGGGTGACGCGAAACGGCAACAACGGTATGCCCTTCGTTGACGAATTTCTGGCTTAGGGCTTTGCCCATGCCGCCTGCTGCTCCCCAAATGAGGATGTTCATAATGTCTCCTTTTTCGTTGGTGATGTGATCTGTAAAAGTGCTTTGTCTTTGTGTTTGGCTTCGAGCATTAGGTCAAATTCGCCGAGTGCGCCCCAACGCTTAACCCATTCCTTGAATTCGGCGGGGTCGGCTTGATCGGCGTGATTGCCGACCTTTCCGCCTTGGGCTTGCGAAGAAAAATGGACTTTGGGATGCCCGTCACGTTTCATCCATGTGGCAAAGACTTGTTTGAGCAGGTCAGTGAGTTGACCTGCTCCGGGGTTGGCGGTGTGGTGCAAGTTGTCGAACACGACTGGTAGTTTGGTTTGTTTGGATACGGCAATCGCATCTGCCGGAGTATAACTGCGCTCATCGTTCTCGATCACAATGCGGTGACGTAAATCATCGGGCATGGTGTTGACCGTTTCGCAGAAGCGTGCCATGGCGGCAGGTTTGTCGCCGTAGGTGCCGCCGAGGTGAATGACGATCTTGCAGGTCGCATCCATGCCGAGTTCGTCGAGGAAGCGCGCCGAGTAGGTCAATTCATCAATGGCACGAGAAATGATGGCGGCGTCAAGGGAGTTGAGCACGGTGTATTGACCGGGATGAAACGAAAGCCGCATATCGTTTCCCCTGGCAAATTTGCCAACCGAGCGAAGCTCGTCTTTGAATTCCTGCCACCATGGAATGGTGTTGACCGCATGTGAACCGAACGGAATAACGCTCGACCCAATGCGAAATAAGAGCCAGCCATGTGCCAGGTTGTGTTCAAGGATTGTGCGCAAGTCCGCGAGGTTTTGGGCTATCAGACCGCGCAGTTTCTCCGGTGTGGCGGTGCGCAAAATGGTCTCATGGTTGGTGGTACGGTTGATGAGCAAAGAGACGCACGGGTATCCGATTCGGTGCAATGACATGATGGCGGGTGATCTTTCTATAAAGGTTGCGGTGAAGGTTTCATGGCATCAACTACAGCACATGCACAAGATTATGGCTGATCTTCGGACGGTCATTGATTTTGATCGTAACAATACCCTGGCGGCTTAGCTCGAGGCGACCTTCATTCCCTGCCGAGTCGCTAACGTTCAGCGAGCCGTAGGCGCGAATTTTGGTGTTCCCAACAAGCGACAACGCCAGTTCGCTGGTGAGGATACCCGTCAGGTCAGCGGAGTAACTGCCCGACTTAAAATTAAATTTGGAAGGCGCGGGCATGCCAAGTCCGCGCAGGCCGACGGTAGTGCCTGTGATCCGTTCACTGCCCGAGAAGATGTCGCCGTTGGGCATGGCAGCGGTGTAGGTGATGTGATAATGCGGCGTGGCGCTTTCGAGTTTGGCGGTGACGATGGCGCGTGTGGCGGGATCGGCTTCGGTGATCTGGTCGCCGACATTGTTGAAGCGCGGCTGGTAGTAGGCGCGTCCAAACGATGTCGAGGACGCGACGGCGTAATGGGCAACGCGCGCGAGGGCCTCATCTGTTTTGTTTTCGGAGAGAAGCGCGGGGATGCCGTCCAGCAATGCGGTCTTGTGCATACGGCGCACGACGTAGCCGAGCAGAGTTATGCCTTCGGGCGGAAGTTCGTAACGGGTGTTGTTCATGGTTCCTGATTATTTTTGTGTATGAATAAGTTCCGCATTCAACTGTTCAACGATTTCGAGAATCTCCGCGTTGGCGGGAATGTCGCTTGGGTCGTGGCCATAGTGAACGAAACGGACTTGCCCATTCCTGTCAATCGTCACTTGCGCGGGCTGGCGTCCGAACTTGAAAAGCTTCACTTCCTGTCCGTAGC
>JANMSY010000009.1:0-30500 GCA_031389865.1 Anaerolineales bacterium
GCTGTTTGAAGTGTCAGAGAATACAGTGCGTGCCGAAACTCAAAAAATGGGAGAACTACAACGGCAGGCAGACATTGAGTTAGTGAAGGAAACGCAGGCTGAGTCTGGACTGCAAAAACTTACGAACAAGGGTGAGTAATACGAATCGATCATCAGGATATGAGGTCAAGTTGTATTGGTTTGATTGGGAATGGCGGATTTTTCCAAAAGAGATCTTTCAGATGCTTCTCTGCAGATAGAAAGCGTCAATTGTCAAACAGAACTTTCGCGTAAACTCTTTGTAAGCCTGGCGGATCAAGTAAGTAGCCAGCACAGGGCTCCTGGCTCCTAATTCGCAAGTATATTGTTATGATCTTTTACAACAAGCTTGCTGCAAGCAGAATAGAAGGTGTAGCAACCGTGGAATTCAGAGACTGCAATTAACCGCTTTTTGAAACACTTTTGCGCAAAATAGACCCTGTTTACAGTGCAGCGAATCATCGGGCGCAACTCTGGATCAGTTAGTAGTAGTTCGAATCCACTGCTCCCAGCTGTTATTAGCCTAGAAGTTTTTCTCCAGGCTATTTGATTCTACAATCTGCTCAACCTAAATTAGACCAAGAGTAATAGACAGGGAAAATTGTCTGTCATGTGACAAATCGAGCGCATGGATTTCCATCTGGCCATCCAGCTCTCCTGCTTGGTTGGTTTCCCGCATTCCGCCTTAAGATAGCACCTTTAGTAGGAGATATATCAGCTGGATGGCAATGGCAATACCCGATAAAACCAAGCCCGCAGCCGCGCGGGGTTTGTTGGACTTAGTTCTCATGGCTCGAAGCCCGACGATAAACCCCCAGATCGATACAGGCAGGAAGATCAGGAGCAAACTAAGAACGCCGGCAATGAGCGCCACTGTATCTGGTTCTTGCAGACTGCTTGTTTTCCGGGCAGCCGGAGTTTGGAATGCCGGGTACACTGGATTAGACGATCGGGAAGCCAAGTTCGCAGCAACCTTGGGTAAAAAGGCAGTTTTGACGGGTTTCGCAGAGGACTCCTCTACTAACGTCGGCCCCGATTTGGTTCCGCCGCCCGATCGCGTCCCAGGTACTGGCTTGATCTGAGTCCACCATGCGACCCCGGGGGAGACGGGAACGCCTTGTCTTGGCGAATCCGTGGCTGGCATCCCTGTAGCCGCGATTGGCGGGATGGGCCCCGCCGCCCCGGAACCGCGCGGGGGCTCACTCACCTCTGGTGGGTCGGATTTCTCAGAGGGGATCATGCCCAGTACTCTTCCGGCTGCTTCGGACACCATGCGGCTGTCGTCTGTGGACAGATTCTCGAGCGCCTTGCGGGCAGCTAATGCCAGCCCATATTGGGAGCCGTCAAACAGCTCTTTAAGCTTGCCCACTGCTGTGAGGCGTACATCTGCATACGGATGGACGATCAAAGATTGTAACTCCGGCGGCAGCTCCGTGGGTTTAGGTTTGGGATTCCTAGCCAGGATAATATTACCCTTCATATTAAAGACGTTCATCTCGGGGGTCTGATTCTGATGACGGGGAGTTTTGACCATGCGGTTATATACATACCTATACAGCTCGTCTAGTGCGATCCATCCATCTCGGTCTTGATCCGCTTCCCCACTTTTGAGACCCTCGATCAGGTGCTCGGTGAAGACAGATTTTTGAACCTGTCCCATGATCCTTTGCCCTTCCCACGCCAACTGGGTCTTATCGGTCGCGGTCAGGACGACACGTCCAAACCCATTGCCTTTGAAGGCCTTGGCTGCATGGACGGGGACATCCACAGCAGCAGCCACTCCTTTACTCCCGTGCAGGAAGGATCCACTGTAGCAGCAATCGAGGATCAGCACCTGCCGTTCCGACTTGCTTCGGTCCATCAGAACCTTGACGAAGTTAGAGGGGACAGCCGTCGCCCGTAGCAACTCTAAATCCGTATTCTGGGCTGCCAGGTAGAGTTCGTCGTCCTCGTCACGCACGCCGTGACCCGAGAAATACAGCAGCAGCAGGTCGGTGTTGGCCTTCCTTTTGAAGAACTGCTCGACGGCCTGCGAGATGGCCAGTGAGGACTGGTTGAGCAACAAATTCACCTCGTCGTAGCCGCCAATACTCGGATCACGCAGGATATCTTCCAGGGCTTGCACATCGACCTCGGGCGACGCCAACTGGTTGAGGCGTGTATCCTGGTAGCTTGTGGTTCCGATCAGGAGGGCAAATCGTCTCTCCGGGACTTCGTCACCAGTGTTTGCCGCCTGCACGCGGTTCTGAATCTCCTGCAATTCGGCCAGATCCGTCCGGCTATCCAGGGTAATCTGCTCGCCGCCTACTTTTGCAAATGCTCGTACCTGACTGTTCCTGCGTTCCTTGATCATCTCGAAAACGATATCAATTAGTTTGGGAACCACGTACTGGATCACGACAATTGCAAGGGTCATCAGGGGTTCGCCCTTCGACTGGCTTTCCTCCGGTGATTGTTTGCTGATGATCTCCACCGAGCCGGCCATTTGCTTGCCGACCCGGGCTTCCAGCTCATGGAGCAGCGCGTCGGCCTCGGCCTGACTGAGATCGCCGTCTGCCCGGATGTTTAATATGACTTGGATGAGTTTCTCTGGTTCGCTCATAGGGACCTTCTACCAATAAGAGGCTCGTACCACGAGGAATAGGAATGCGCAAGCGGCTAAAATAAGCAGGACGAAAAGAAGGAGGAGAACTTTCCTTAAGCCACCTTTTTTCTGGGCAGGTGCGGGCATTTGAGGTCGGGTTGGCGATGTAGGAGCGAGGGCTGAGTCCCCATTTCCAACCGATCCTTGGGATGTGCGGGCAGCGGGGATGACAGGCGTGGTATGGAGTCCCTGCAAATCGTTCCACCAAACTTTTCCGGATGCACTGGTTTCGCCGGCCGGGGTCTGCGACGGTTCCGTTGCTGGGATAGGGACAAGGGATTCGAAAGGAGGCACAGCATCGACCGACTGTTGACAAATATACTCAAGCTTCCCGGCTAGCTCACGAACCTGCGACTCGCCGCTGCGCTTGAGCTTCTGCAATATCTCCGACTTATTCGGAGTTCGATAATCAGCCTCGTTCAAGATCAAAGAGTCATCCTGGTGGAACTTCTTCCACAGCTTGGGATCCGCCGCCAGAGCAAGGATGGAGAAGTAGATGACAAACGCCGAAAAATGATCAATATGGAGTCCAAAGGATTTGGACGAAGCACGCCCCGGGTGCTGGTAATTGCGGTGCCCGGCTTCCAAGGCGTTCTTCCCCTGGAAGTGGGGGATGAAAACGCCATCATAATCGACCAGACACAATGATCCATTCCGGGTCAAAATATTCGCATGCTGCATATCCCCATGAGCGATGGATGCCTGCCGGAGCCTGACGATGGCGTCCCGCCAGAGCCCGGAAATTTTTTCCAACCCGTGGATATCCTGCTTCTCCGCAAAGGACTCGACCCGCTTATCGAGCGTTTCTCCTTCGACCCAATCCATCTTCACAATTGGGAAAGAACCCTCTTGTAACACAATGCCCTGCGGTAGGTATTCAAACTGGGTCAAGCACCCCAGGGGCTGCGCCTGCAGATGATCATGGAACAAGCGGTAACGTTCCTCGTGTTCTGTATTCGGGTAATTGAAGCAGCGTACTGCCTTGGGCCCATTTTTCGTTTCCAGCTTGAACACAACGGCAAACTTGCCAGAGCGGGCATAAGGCCTCCAGCCCTCGTACACAACGGTCGCTTCTTTCAGATCCTCATCTGTGAAGGATTGCTGAGGATGTTGTAGAGCGAACAGATACAGGTTGGTGTCGATTTTTGGCATACTTGCTCCAAGTGAACTCGCAAGAGCCGCTCACGGGCGGGGAAACGAAAACCTCAGAAATACTCCTAGGTCGGTTATTTGGAACGCGACCCGCCTTTCGGTGTCGGGGTGGGGGATGGATTGCAGCCAGGATCTTTGGGGTTGCGGTTACAAACTATAGCTTGGGCTGTACCACCGCTTTCTGTTCGCGGTTGAGCAGTTACGACGATTTTTAGGAGTCCTTCGCCAATGTCTTCTCGGGACGACTGATTCGACTCCAGCTGCTGTTGCAGGATCAGGAGCGGTTTTTGCACATTCTGTTCGATCTGCTTATTGCTAAGCCAGTTATGCAAGGAAGCTCCGAGCACCACGCCTGCCAGCAACGAGAGCAGCAAACCAATAGCATAAACATACCCCCAGGCCTGGCTGGTCCTCTGCGCTACATGTGGGGTAACCACCGGTCGAGGGCCGGGCACTTTTACGTCTACGGGAACAGCGTCAAGTTGAATCAGCAACAGGGAAGTATCATCGTCCTTAAGGGCGCCACTTTGGCGTTGCGCGCTAACCCAATGATCGAAGACGCCCGGCTCATCCGAGGTCGGGATCTCCTGCAGAGGATCTTTCTTGGCCTCCAACCTTTCCAGCATCCAGCGGGCCATGGCGTCTGTTGCCAACACGAGAGAGTCGCCAGATTCAAAGGTGCCTTGGATCAGCTTAACCTGGCTGAGCATTTGATCCTGATTCTGAATCGTGCTCGAGAATGCCTGTGTGGCGTTTGAAAAATCCGCCGATCGATGGTTGGGAACACTCTCCATCAAGATGCCATCTTTGCTGAAGCGGAAGAGATTGCAATCGCCGATCACGATGCCCACCCAGGCGTGTTTCTCAGGCAGTAAGTGGATGCCCAAAAAGGTTGCCTGTGCTCCCGTTTGCTGGGCCTTCAGCCTGCCGTGCCAGGGAATGGTTTGCCAATTCACCCGGCTGTTCCATACACGCTGTTGCGCCCGCAACCAGTTTGCCAGCCAAACCCTGGAAAAGCTCTGCAAAGTTTGAGTTTCCGCCACGAAGCTGTTAACTAATATATTGGCCCACAAGGTCTGGAACGCTGAATCGCTCACTCCATCCGCAACCGCAAAAGTCGTTTTCTGCGGATCCCAGGCTACAGCATCCTGGCATTCTTGCGAAGTACTGCCGTTTTTCGGAGTCTGAAAGCCTTGCAGCCGGATGGTCATCGGAGTGTTGCCTGCACAGTCGATCGAGTCCCGATGTCTAGGAAGTGAATGACATTGGAAAGATCAGCCTGAAAGATAAAACCGCGCGATTGGGCGGTGACTAAATACCCTAACGAGCGCGCGGCCTGCTGCATGAATGGAGTGAGGACACTGGACATACCAAAGAGCTGCTGGCCGTACGCGTCCGGGATGTTTTCTACCCGCTCAGGAAATACGATCGGTGGGCTGTTGCTGGACGAGAGATGGCAGTTAAATAACAAAACATTGCCATCGTCCGTGTAGAGATTTATCAATTTACGAGCCTGGCGGGTGGGATCTCCATCCGTTGACTCGCCGTCCGTAATATGAATGACAATCGGTGGGAACGCTTTGCGATGCCTTCGTATCCACCCCTGAATAATGCCTTGGCAGCGCTGCAAAGCAGCACACATCGGAGTATCCGCACCGGCGACAGGTTCCACCCAGACCGGATAGGAATAATTTTGGCCGTTTATGGTTCTTTCTTGAAACCGCAGAGGATATAGCCCGATCTGGCTGATCGGTGCGATTTCTTTCCCTGCAAGAGCTCCCGAGAGAGCGGGGGATACGCTGCCTTTCCCGTCCCCATATCCCAACACGCCAACATCGAAGTATTCCCGGATCGTCGTCCCCTCAGAACAGCGCATCACGATATCGAGCAGGATTCCGTTCACTGCATCGGCCAGCCCCTGGGCTTTGTTTGTGGTGCCATCTTTCCCCCCAATGAGGTCTTGCATTGAACCGGAATGATCAAGCAGAAAACAAAATAGGGTTGGATTTTCCCGGTTGATCGGTGCCTGGTAAGCCATGGGTTCTCCTCATAAAATCCAACGTTGTGACATCAGAAGCACTTGAGACTTTGCGTGTCCTACGTCTATTAACGCAAAAGGATACTAAATTCGGGTATTGAAAAGGAACGGATTGATCTGTTTTCTGGAGATGATTTCTGCGAAACTCATAAACCCTTTAATCTTCAAAAGAAGGAACCGGTAAAGACAATTTATTATCACATTTATTATCATTAAAGTCAAGATAATTAGGTTTGGAGTGCACATTTGACAAGCAAAATTTCTTATGAACTCAATCCAACGTGAGTTTCATTCGCAATCGAAAATCTGCTGTGATCGGAGAAATTTTAGCGGATTTGTGGTCGCGATTCGGTGAAGGAGCAAAACGAGCGGATTCTGCATTATGAGCGGGTTTACAGACGTCAATAAGCCGTTCGATGTCTTTTTGATCAAGGGACGCCACCTGTCACATCTTGACTCGAAATGTGTGTGGCGGCCGGTCCTCGGATTCATCGTCCATGTCTGGCGCGTGGCCGCAGTAGATTTCCAACAGGCGGTATAACGCTGTGCGCGTGCCGGCGCGTGAGTAGAGCGAATACGCCTCTTTGATGAAGGTCCGTCGTTGTGCTTCACTCCAGGTGGAATCGAACACAAAATGAAACCCTTGCTTTCTGGTCTGGCAGCGAATGAAAGAGGTTGTCCTTGTCGGCGAATGCGTCGCCTATGATGGCGCGATCCTCTTCACGGTCATACAGCACGTGGACAATCACCGGCAAGCTAACCACGAGAATTGTATGACCAACATGATTAGGCACCATGTGATGCATGAAGATGTCGTATGTGCAGTCTCCGGGGGATCTTGAACTCTATCCGCTCACCACTCTACATTCGGGACCGAACACAATTAGTGTACATGCAATCACCCTCATGCTGGGGTTGGAAATCAGGCATTCCGTATCTACTCCGTTGCGCGCGTAGTATGGTAGGGCATAGCCGCTTTGGGGCCGTGGGATTTCACCCGATCTGCCAGAATCTAGGCTGACCTTTAATCCGAAATGATCGGCCTGTCCTTATGGTTTGCATAGCCCGATCTCCTTTCAGATGAACGTCTCACCGGAATAACATTCTGTTTCCCTTTGAACTTCTAGATTCTCTGTTGATTCGCACTCACGACATCTATAGTTATCCCACTCCAAAATCCCGCGCCGTTTATTTGAGGGAAGATTGTAGGTTGTTTGAATTTCCACAGTTGTGTGTTGTTTACCTCGTTGACTTCTCACATCGAGCAACCTAATTCTACCCATATGAATATGTAAGTTGCAGAACTTGACCTTTCGTGATTTTTATATTAAGTCCTATCAGATGCTATTTCTTTCCTCTAAACCATCCCCGATCATACATTGTCTTTTTACGGTGACAATTCGCACAGAGCACATCACATTTATCAATTTCGGCTTGAATGGTCGCAAGAGAATATCCTCCGGCAACCAGTTCACTAACTGCCATATCCTTTTCATCCCGGTGGTGAAATTCCAAGACACGCGGATCCCTTTCACCACATTCAACACGGGGATGTGTAAGTAAGTAAGCCAGTACATATTCCCGTGCTAAGTTCCTAACCTCTTTCTTTCTCTCTTTGACATTTTTTAGATGTCTCTCTTTTGCCGACCCTTCATACCAGTTTCTACGAAACGGTTTCTGACACTCACGGCAGGTAGGATGACGAATACCAAGAGCCTTATATCTCGAGTTGAATTCTTCCTCATCTTTTAGTTGTCCGCAAGAGTTACATTTGATTTCCATAAGGTGTACTCAAGGTGTACTTAATGAAAGCCGGTTAAGATTTTAAAATCACAAAGCCCAGATTTTTTTAAATCTGAGCTTTTTTGAGTGACCCCGAGAGGTTTCGAACCTCCAACACATAGATTAAGAGTCTACTGCTCTACCATTGAGCTACGGGGCCATGCTATTTATGCAACTGAGCTCATCGGCCATACATGCGCACGGGATTATACCTGATGCAGTACCTGTGTCAATAATGGAAACAAACAAAGAGTCGATAATTGTGTGGGCTTGCCCAATAGTTTCACCACGGAGTACACGGAGAACACAGAGAAAACCTTCTAAATTCTCCGTGAACTCTGCCGTCTCGCACCGACGTGCATACTCGCGGCACGAACGGTGTGTTCTCCCCCGGCACCCCATCGGGGCTGGTGTGTGGTGAGAAGAAATATGGCCCATTCTTTTAGCCACTCCCTGGAAACAAATCTGGCTGAGAACAATCCGTTTTTGTTAAGAGGAGTACCCCAGAATATTATCCCATCAGTGCGGGGTTGCCTGTATAATTGCAATGAGAACCCTCAATGAATTATTCTGAATCCTCTCCACAGCCCAACCCGGAACAGCCACCGGAATTTATCTCTTCGCGGGCACGCAGGCGCCGCGCCCAGCGTCGCGCCTACTTCCCGACCGATGAAGAGGGACGCGCTGCACTCTTTACCCATCTTGCCCGCCGCGCCTACCCCTCCTATGAACTTTTTGTGTTCTCACTTGTAAGCGGTGTGATATTGGGCCTGGGATATTTTCTCGACTCGCAGGCATTGCTCGTCTTCGGTATCCTGGTGGCACCATTGATGACGCCCTGGATCGGCATATCGCTTGCCACCATTGCAGGCTCGGCACGTTTCCTTGTACAAACCGTGGCTGCTGTGTTTGTGAGTTCGCTTATCATCTTCCTCAGTGGAGTTCTCGCAGGCTTCGCTTCACACGCAGCTCCTCCGCGTGTATTCAATGAAGCCTTTATACACAGCCGCCTTTGGTGGCCCGATATCTTTATCATCACCGTGGGCGCGATCATATTAACCGTTTCATTTGTTCGTTCTGAAGAACGCCCCTATTTACCAAGCGCATTACTCACTTATGGTCTTTTTCTTCCATTATGCGCGGCCGGCTTTGGGCTGGGAAGCGGTATAGGATCGGATGAAATCTGGCCCCAGGCATTGTTTGTCTTTCTCGTCCATTTTACATGGGCAACCTTCTTCAGCATTCTCTCGCTTTTCTTCCTGCATTTCCGTCCTACATCATTGGGCGGATTAATATTTACAGGACTCACATTGATCATTCTGGTCGCGGTGGTGGTTTCATTAACGGGCTTTGGGAGATGGGTGATGGAACAGGCAGGGCTTGCAGCACCGATAGCTGCCACCGTTGTCTCATCACCACAGGCAACCAGTACTTTGTCCCCCGCTGCTCCTCTTTCGAGCCTTTCCTCACCTGAGCCTGCCGCCACGACCACGCCTGTTAGTGTTCCAGTTGTCACTATATCAAGAACACCCAGCTCTATTGCCCGCACGTCACAGTCAACATTGCCTGCCACAGAAACTTCCACAGCCACGGTTACCGCTGAACCAACTCCCATCATTGCATTGATCCGAGCTTCTGAGGGTGGAGGCGCGTTCATACGTGAACAGCCAGGCGGAAAAGTGATCGCCACCCTGGGTAACGGGGCAACAGTGACAATCATCCCCAATGACTTGCAGGGAGTTAACAAGGTACTCTGGGTGCATGTCGTCGCGCTGGTCAATGACAGGCGTGTGGAAGGCTGGATGATCCAATCGGTATTACAAACGGCCACGCCCATTGCAAACTGGCAGCCATCACCCATCCCAGCGACTACCCAGACTCCATAGAAAGTCACACCCCCAAGGAAACAACATGCCCATACACTTCGGAACAGACGGCTGGAGAGCCGTCATCTCAGACACGTTTACATTCGGAAACCTGCGCATGGTTGCGCAGGCCATCGCAGATGCGGTTGCATCGGAACATTGGGACAAGTTGGGAAACGGCAGCCAGGCTCCCGACCGTAGAAAGATCATAGTGGGGTTCGATACACGCTTCCTCTCAGACAGGTACGCCGGTGAAGTAGCACGCGTCCTTGCTGCAAACGGATTTACAGTCCTGCTCGCCCAGTCGGACGCGCCCACCCCGGCGATTTCTTATGCCGTAAAACATTTGCACGCCATTGCAGGCGTAATGATCACTGCCTCTCATAACGCGCCGCGCTATAACGGAGTTAAGCTCAAGGGCGCGTTTGGAGGTTCTGCCCTGCCCGAACAGTGCCGCCGCGTGGAAGTATATATCAACGATAATGAACAGCAGGCGCGTGGACCCAACTTGATGGACTTCCGCAAAGCGCGCGAGGCAAGCTTGATCCAGAAATTCAATCCGCTGCCCGCCTATTTCGATCACTTGAGAACCCTGATCAACACAGATGTCATCGCCGACAACCCGCAGCGCTTTGTTGTGGATGCCATGTATGGCTCGGGGCGAGGCGTAATCAAATCGTTTCTACAGGGGACAGGCTGCGAGATCGCAGAGATCCGCGGTGAGATGAATCCCGGATTCGGTAGTGTGCATCCGGAACCGATCGCAAAATATCTTGGTGCGCTGGCATCTGCTGTCAGCTCGGGGATGGGTAATTTTGGCGTGGTGACCGATGGTGACGCCGACCGAATCGGCGCCATGGATGAACGCGGTACATTTGTGGACCCGCATAAGATCATGGCGCTTTCACTCCAATATCTTGTTGAAAAACGCGGCTGGACGGGCGCGGTCGTCCGGACCGTATCCACTACCCGGATGATCGACCGGCTGGCAAAACGTTATGGGGTGAAATTATATGAGACTCCCGTTGGCTTTAATCACATTGCTGATTACATGCTGACAGAAGATGTGCTGATTGGCGGCGAGGAATCGGGCGGCATTTCGTTCAAGGGCCACATCCCTGAGGGCGATGGCCCTATTATGGGACTGCTGCTCGTGGAAATAATCGCTGAATCTGGCAAGACGCTCAACCGTCTGGTCGAAGACCTGCTTGCAGATGTAGGCCCAGCCTTCTATGAACGCGTCGATTTGCGATTAAGCCACCCCGTCGCCAAGGAGGAAATGACTGAATTCTTGACGAAACAGGCTCCGGCTGAGATCGGAAGCGAAAAGATATCCGAGATCAGCCAGCGTGACGGCGTCAAGTACATCATGTCCGATGATTCGTGGCTGCTCATCCGCCCCTCGGGAACAGAACCCGTTTTGCGTGTGTACGCCGAGGGCAGGTCGCTGGAAATGGTGAAGGCATTACTGGGGTATGGAGAACAAGTTGCGAAGAGCGTCGTTTAGTAATGTAACGATTCTCAATTAAGGAGTCACCTGTGGCTGAGGAGCTTGTCATCTTTGACATTGACGGCACACTCGCAGACATTTCGGAACGTGTTCATCACGTCAGAAGAAAACCCAAAAACTGGAACGCATTCAATGCCGGAATGGCACAGGATAAGGCCATTCGCTCGATGGTGCGGCTCTGCAATATTCTGTATGCTGCTGGGATTCATATTATCCTGTGTTCCGGTCGGAATGAAAAAAACCGCCCTGAGACCGTGGAATGGCTGAGCCAGCATGGCGTCAATTATCATGAACTGCTGCTCAGGAAGGATGAAGACTACAGGCCGGACGCAGTTGTAAAGCGCGAAATACTTGCAACAATGGACATGGACAAGAGCAGGATCTTATTTGTTGTGGAAGACCGCAGCGGAGTGGTGGAGATGTGGCGCTCAGAGGGCCTTGTGTGTTTGCAGTGTGCGCCCGGTGAGTTTTAATTAAATATAACAGTCACTGCAGGAATTTCTGCAGTGACTGTTTTTGTAGACACACGACCCTTGCAAGGTTTCTAACCATCGCAGTGTGTTATTTATTTCACCGGTGACGCTCTCAATTTTCTTACAAGGAAAATGACAACGACCAACGCAATCGCCATCAGCATTAATCCTGGCGCTCCAATGTCATCTGTGAAGCCGGTATTAGGCAACGCAGTAGAGGTGGCGATCACCGTCTGTGTGGATCTTGCTATTTGAGTGAAAGCCGCAGCGACAGTTGCGGTGGCAGGGTTGTCAGTGGGTTTGACTGTCGCCGTCGCTTGAGCGATGACAGGTGTATTCGTAGGAGGAACTGTATTTGTCACCGCCGCCGTTTGTGTGATGGCTTGCACAACAGCTGTTTGCGTCAATCCGGCCTGGATGGTGGCAGCCTGACTTGTAGCTTGTTGCAGAGCAGTCGCATCGGCCTGTTGATTCGTGCTTCGTGTGAAGATAAGATATCCGGCAACACAGAGGAGTCCAAGTAAAACGAGTCCGCCGAGGATACCAGCTACGATCAGAAAGGTACGATTGCTTGATTCTTCGGGCGGGATCTCATCATCAAAGTCTGGGTTATCATCGTATGTCGACATGATACACTCTCCTCTAGATTGTGTTTGTATTGGATTTCATTATCCCACAACTTCAAGATTAACCAAAGGCACGAGCACGGTATCACCATTTTCAAGCTTTACATCCGCTGTGGACGCGCGCAAACCGCTTGGCAGCAGGCTAAGTCCTGGACGCAAACTGGATAGGGTGCCGATCATGCCAGCGTTCGGCGGACGGCGCATACGGACCTGTTGGCCAGCGGCGAACACTTCGTAATTATTCGGCTCGGCAGGTTCATTTGTGATCGGTAACGGGATAATCACTTCAGGACGGTTACCGCTATAACGATCGAAGTGTTCGGCATTCACCGTTGCTTCACGTTTGTTATTGGTCGTCAAAAGTTTGAAGGCGGCGGAATTCATTGGCAATGCTCCAAACCCTTCCATCACTAAAATGGGATAGCGCATCTGATAGGCAACGGTGATCAACGAGGAAGCCAGGCTGGAAATGATCAGGCCCCGCACAGGGAGTTCAGCCGCGGCCTTCAATGTTTCCATATCGCCCACGTGACCACCCAAAATCACCGAACCGCGCAGGCTCATATGCAGGCGATCTTCCATAAGGATGTCATCGGGTTTTTCGAGCAGGCTCACCATCAAACCGTTATCAATACGCCCGTTGCCCCACACACCCTGGACGAGTGCGCCTGCAGTGCGGATCACAACTCCACGCTCCGGGATGACCTGCGTTACCACACCGGGCAAGCCCGCGCGCAGTTCAATACGCGTATCCCCCACTTCCATCAAGACCTGTCCACTGCCAGCAACCATCACACGTCCGGCGCGTGGAGCTTTAATGGAACGCGGAAAGAGTCCGCCTCCCAACGCCACAAGCCCGCCTTGTGCGAGGCGATCACCCTCATTGACCTTGATCAACTTATCGGCAGCATTTGCAGAAATCCCAAATGTGCGAGCCACATCCAATAGAACATGTTCACGCGCAAAAGTTGCCTCGGCAATCACATCTGTCGGGTTAACATGCTGGTTCATATGAGCGTTCACCTTGCCTGCGACCGGCAGGAGACGTTCACGGACAATTGTTGTAAGAGGCAGAATATGAAGCACAGGCGCAAGCATCCTAGCCTCCCACCGTATGAGACCATCTCTTCATTAATTCACGTCTGCGAACAGGGTCGGCTGGAAGCTGCAGTGGACGTCCACGTGCATCGATAACGACTCCCAGCGCACCACCCGTCACGGGGACAACGCCGCTTTTTCCGGCACCCAGGCCCGCGTCTGCGCGACGAAGCGGTTGCAGGCTGAGGCGTGCCGTCTGGCCGGTTGGCAGTGGCAGAATTTCCAATCCACCAAATTTGACATCCGCCCGCGCTTCGGTTCCATCCGCGTAGCTCAACTTTGCCCGCAGGACCTGGTCGCCATAGTTTGCAGCGGCAATCACAGAGATAACGGTTCCAAAACCAATGAACGCGCCTGATTCAATCACCTGCACAGGCAGGTAATGATTGCGCGATGCAGCGGCACCGAGCAAGGGCAGCAGGTTATTTTGATCAAGGAGAACTGGCATAATCCCCACCGGCTGGATCGCATCCAGCAACAGCAATAAACTTTGCCCAAGCGATGCCCCATCGCTGATTACTCCACCACCACCAATGATAAGGTCGAGAGGCGGCATCTGATCGGTACGTGCAGCGCGAATGCTCGCAGGGAACTCCTTTTGTGCAAGTCGCACTGATAGATACAAAGCCTGTCGGGCAACTGCCTGCATGATGAGCTGCTCATCTTTTGTGGCTGGGATGGCCGATGGATACAGGGACTTTTGGAATAGATACTCGCGTAGAGTATTCGGTGAAATATCCAGCTGAAGCCAGCGCATGATGTCTTCAATTGCGGTGTGCTGCAGAATCCCTGCCAGATTCTCACCCAGGCCAAACTGTGGATACACCGCCGAGGTCAAATCACCATTGAAGCCGGCTGCCACTGATACGGCGGATGCGCCGACATTCACACCCAGCAGGCCGCGCGTGGATTGATATAACCGGCTCAGGAAACGGATCATGCGTCCCTGTGCGTATGCGGTTGGCAGGATTGTTCCACCCGACCAGAGATGTAGCTCATCCACGCCTTTGATCTGCCGCTCACGAAGTTTCATCACAAGTGATGCAAGCTCGCGGCTTGCAGGCGCAAGATCCTCCACTTCAAGTGATGGACGCACGTTATAACCAATCTGCAGCTTTCCTGCGTGCCCACCAAGCATCTCCTGAACATCACTCGCAAGTTCCTGATTGCCGGCATATAACACCATTGGGCGTTTTTCTGCGGGCATTAAGTAACAAGCCAACCCGACTGCCTCGAGCATCTTTTGTATGGAACGTGACGCGCCACCATTCGTTCCGCCAGTCAGCAAAACAAGGTCTGGGCGGGAACGGGCAATACTGTCCATTTGTTGATCAGGTTTGCGAGGGTCTGAAAGATCAAGAGTATCCACGATTCGGCTATAGGTGGTTTCCGCCAGGCGCCGCGCGCTTTGGAGCGAGACATCTGAAAGAAGACCCACAATAACCGTCTTCACAGCGGGCCCGGCAGAAACCGTTGCAACCACTGCATCCACACCCGAACCATCCGGTTGGGAAGGTGCAATCAGGTTATTGTCCTGCGAGCCAAGAAGCGCCGCGCCGGTGATATTCTGCAAATTGATAATGGCTTCGCGCACGCCAATGCCAATATCCCTGAAAGGCGCTTCGGCAGTGGAAGGGGCCTGCCCGGATGCGACGAAGCGATACTGCCCCTCTACTACATCGAACAGCACCGCGCGCGTGACTGCCGCGCCGACATCGATTGCGAGAATGGATTCGTTTTGGACCAGCGATGCAGGCATAATTTATAAACCAATGAACTGTCTGGTGAAATTGATGATCGAACTCAACCGTTCTATCATGGCAGTCAAAGCCGCCATATACACTCCGGCAAATAGCACTCCAAATGTTATGGCAATGAAAATGCGTCCAACCGAGGCAATACTCTCAAGAACGGGATTTCGCTTCATGGTCCCATCCGGGGCACGCCCTGCGCTGAAATGGAAGGATGCGAGTGTCAACACTGTTCCCAGAAACATGACAGTTCCCTCGACAAGTCTAAGGAAAACACTGGAACCGCCTGCCGCGGAACCAAGATCGAACGCATCCATTGCAGCCTGAGCCTGGGGTAACAAAGTGCCGATCAGTGCCCCACCGACAGCAACTGCTGCCCCCACCCCAACAAGAACTGCCATGGCAAAGTTCCCGACCCATGATATGCGTGGGGAAAGTTTCGCTAGTAAAGAGAAGCTCAGAAGCAGGGGAATGATCAGGAGAACCAGTTGATCGATATTACCCAGCTGCGAAAATAGCTTTGGGACAAGCACATAATGCCATACTACGGTCGCTGCATACCCTGAGGAAACACCAATGAAAAGATATACAGCAATGCGAAACAAAGGACTATCGCCGATCAGGTAGCTGAAGATCATTAGTGTAAGAATAAGACCTGCAAGAGCGGAAAGGATTTCCATGGACATTTTATCCCTCCGCAACTTCTGCGCGGCGTGAGCGGATCCCAGCGAAGAGACTCCACAACCCACCCAGCACGATCAGTGCAATGGCCAGCATCAAACCCACACCGAATGCATCCCAGTAGGAGCGGGCAATGCCAGGACGACTGTTGTTCACAAGCTCATATCTCACTGCATCCGAAAGTCCGCTGATTAATCCACTGATTTGTCCGGAGGCCGCATAAGGTTGCAGCATCGGGCCGGCCTGCGCACTCGAAACAGCAAGCAAGGGCTGGCTGGCAAGAGTGGAATCGGCTTGTTTCAAGATATGCAATTGCTCCACCCATACACGAGCAGAGTCCGCGTGATCGGTCAACAGGATAATTGCAGCATATTCTGAGAAGCCCAAAACAGGTGAGGAAGGGATGGCTGTCTGCGGGGCTTCGATAAATGCCAGCACACCTGATTCCCCACCGGGCAGGTAGCCCATATTGATGTAATTCTGACCGGCGATGTATCCCTGTCCATCAGGCTGATTGATATTCGTATTTACGAGCAGGCGCTCTACAAGGGCAGTACCGTTGGGCGAAGTGGCAAGAAAAGACATGTGAGGATGTCGCAGCACAACCAGTTGATCCAATAATGGACCACTGACTGCTTCCATTTCACCAGCCAGTGCGGGCTCGTAATCCAAAATAACAAGTACTGGCGCATTGTCTGAGATGTTCATCACCACGTTCGTTACATCCCTGGCATCTGATGGGAGCAGCGGTGATACCGGCATCATTTGTGAACGCGTATAGATCATGATCCCCAAAACAACCCAAACCAAAACTGCTATTGCCCGACGCAGCATCTGTTGAGGCACTACGGACGGCGAGGAAACAAGCGCACGCGGTGACGTTTCACTGGCAAGCAGCTGTTCAAGGATCGCAGCGCTTGATTGCTGCTCACTGCTTGCCTGCAATGTCAGGGAAACGGCCCTGGGCCTGCGCGATGAGCCAATCGGCGCGGCTGGGATAACGCCCCTCAAACCTGCCAGCGGACCCTGGCGTTCGGTTGGCTGGCCTTCGATGCCGGGTGTTGATTCCGAGATGATTGCTTCCACCGGGCGCATGGCCTGTACCCACGATGGCAAATCAGCCGGCGAAAGCACGTCACCTTCCTCGGCATTGATAGCAGGCTCCTGTGTGATGGACTCGTCGCTTACAGGCTCAGTTCGTGAAAGCCAGTCAGGCATGTCCATCGAGAAGAGCGATTCAACCTCCTGGTTGGAGATGGCTGACGGGTCATTGGATGTGGTGAACGGGTTTACGGAGGCGGACTGCGGCTGAACCGCTTCTTCATCCGCTTGACGGGCTTCCGGTACAAAACTCTTCCACGAAAAGGGTTCTTCAGGTGCTGTCGGGATATGAAAGTCTTCACGAAATTGATCGAGTGCATCATTACCCATCGGCATCGAAGGACCTTCAGTCGCGCTCTTGAGCCATTCGGGTATGGATGTCCCTTCCTCCGCGCTCAACGGCGCTGTGCCACGCGGGTTAAACGGAGAGACATGCTGCCCATTTGTGGAATCGACCACGTCCTTTGGCTTATCCTGTTCAATGGACAAATCGGCAACCGGCTCGGCTGATAACGACTCTGAAGTGCCCTGAAGTTCATGTAGCCAGCCAAGATCATCCTGTGGCGAGGCTTTTTCAAAAGCTGGAGCGCCTGGAGGTCGTTCGAGGGGTTGATCCTGGGCAAAATCAAAAGCCTGTGAAGGTTCGGAAGTCCCACCCAGTCCATTCAACCAACTCAAATCATCAGAAGACGATTCCGAAGGTGCAGCCTGTGCGGGTCCTGAAGTCTCGCCGGAAGCATTCAACCAGCTTAAGTCTTCCGCAGGCTGAGATGGCTTTGAAAAAGGTTGCTCCGTTGCAGGAGGTCCACCCAGGGTGTTGAGCCAGTCCAAATCATTCGGTGACTGCGCTGATTGTTGGGCAGGCTGCTCCGGCGCAGAAGCCCTACCCAGGTTATTAAGCCAACTCAAATCTTCTGGTTCTGAAGACTGAGACGATGAAGAGGGGGAATCAAATCCAGACCGCCAGTCGTCATCCTGTTTGGGTGTGGAGAGTTCACCCGTCTGTTTCGAGGTAGCTTCCAAATTGCGAAGCCAGCTTAGATCCTCCTCTGGCTTGGGAACAGATTCCTTTTCAGGAGTTGAAGACTCCTCAATTTTTAATCCCCAGCCTGACTCGATTTGCGAAGCATCAGACTCCAGTGAAGAAGGTTCAATAGACTGCTCGGATGCCTGAGTGAACCATTCGGATAATTCATCACGTTCCGGAGCGTCTTGCGGTGGGTCGGTACCCTGACCCATGAATGATGTGCCATCATTCTGCACAGGTTCACTTTTCGGGGCCGACCCTGCTTTATTGAACCGCGCAAAAAAATCCGACTCGGGTTGGGCGGGAAGTGCAGGAGCTGATGGCTTCTCCGGGGTTGCAGGGTTTATGCTCGACAACCAATCAGGGATTTGCTCTTCATCTCCGCCTTTAGACTGAAAGGCGAGCCCCGCCAAAAGATCAGGCGGCTCTTCCTTCTCAGTTTTTGGCATGGAAGCTGCTTGAACGGCGTCCTCCTCAGCAAGGTCTCTGGACTGCTGACGGGCGTCCCTCAACCAACCAGGGAGATTATTTTCGAGTTCGCCAGTGTTTTTCTTTGTTGGCTTTTCCCCAATTTGCAGCGTGGAATCAGGCACGAGAGGTGTTTGACAAAATTGGCAGACGTCCAGGAAATCCGGGTTGTTCTTCCCGCAGCTGGGACAGCGGATATCAGCCACAGTTAATTCCCCCCATATGGACGGTCCACACCAAAGATGATGCGCAGGCCGGTAAGCAGTGTTCCCAGGGCGACGCCGATCAGGAGACCGCGTGCACCACCGCGCGAGAACATCCCCGTAAATTGGAGGATGAGTTGATCACCGGGAACGGAGCCAAAGGGTGTGGGCATCATAGCTACAAGGAAGATGACTGCGGCAATCAAAAAGACGACAGACATGGCGTCCACGCGACGGCGCAAGAGGCGCATACTCGCATAGATCAATGTCACGGCCAGGATCGCCATCAGCGATGCTTCCACAGGCACGATGATTGCATCCACCATGGCGCGCATGAACGTATGGTCCGGGCCAAGCACCAGGCCCAAGCCAAAGGTAATTATGAGTGATAAAACCAGCAAACCACCATATATTGCGTCTTTTTGGCGCGTGCGGATCTTTTCCATGTGAACTGCCACAAGATTATAGATTCCAACAAGCACTGTCATACCCGCAAGGATCATTGCCCAGTTTGTCAATTGCAGTCTAAATTGAAGCAATGGCTCCACGGGGTAGAAATAACCCACTAAAACAATTAAACCTGAGGCGATGGCGAGAGCAATGGCGAAAACACGCATCAAATCGCTCCCATGATTTTCAATAAAGAACCAAGGGCGATGGCGAGAATAATGAGCCAGCGTAAAATATCCTGCACAACGAGGCTGGCCTCATGAGATGCGCCTGCACCGACATAGGCACCAGCAGCGAACAACTCCTCCCCGATCAATGGATCCTGGGATGAAGCATAAAAAACAGATTGGGCTGAGAGGTTATCGCTTGCCGCAATCAGATTCGAGTTCTCGCGTTCGGCCGCTTCCACCAATAGTGCAGACTCGGCACCAAAATCACCCATGAAAACATGGGTTGAAACACCTTCATCGTGTGTTACGGGAATTGTCCCTGCCGCGTAGGCAAATGGTGTCAGGCCGGTCAAACGTCCGGTGCTGAAGCGGTACTGATCCTCCGCTCCTGCGGCGCGGTAACCTGATTGCAACGTGTCTTGAGAAAGGATCGCCAGCGAGGCGTCCCCCGAAGTCACAATCGGCGGACGGTCACTTAAAGATGTGCGCTCCGATAGTTTTCGCAGCATCGCAAGAGCTGCCAGAGCAGATGCACCTCGTGTCGTAAATAAATTCCCGCGTCCCAGTGAAATATGAAGGCGCGTGCCGCTCTCCACTGCAAGCCCCACCGATTTATTAAGGCGTTCGTATGCCTCAATGCGGCGGAACCCGCCGGGATATTTTCGCCGCAGCAGTGTGATTCCAAGCAGAAGCACCGCCGCAAAAATCAGTACGCCTGGAGCAATCATGAGGAACCCTCCCCGCGTAAATAACGGGCAAAGGCTTGTGTTTCTTCATCTTCTTCGAGCATTTGAGCGAGTGAGTCCAGTTTTTTCCCGCCAATAAACGGCTGACTCATATAAACCGCCTGTGCGCCCAGCAATGTCAATGGACCACCCGCTTCGAGAAACCACGCGGCAAGACTGTCCAGTTTGAGGCGACGTAATGATTCAGCCCACTTTGACCACTGAGATCGCGGTTGCATGTGCAGAGTATAGCATATTTTGCAGGTGCCCTGACTCGCCCAAAAGTTGCATAAATTTCAGTGTCATTGCGAATTAATGGGATGAATTGCGTGATTTGTTCGTATGTTTCATCATAGTATAATGACGGAAGAAATTTTCCGTGGAGGCACAATGACAGAGAAAAAAATCCGTGTACTCGTTGCAAAACCAGGGCTTGATGGGCATGACCGCGGCGCAAAAGTCGTCGCGCGGGCCCTGCGCGACGCAGGCATGGAAGTTATTTACACAGGCTTGCGGCAAACTCCTGAAATGATCGCCGAAGCGGCACTGCAGGAGGATGTGGATGTGGTGGGGCTTTCCATCCTCTCCGGCGCGCACATGGCACTGGCGCCGCGCATTTTGGAATTGCTCAAAGCGAATGGCCAGGAGGATGTCCATGTTTTTATGGGAGGCATTATTCCTGATGAAGACATGCCACGCCTGAAGGAAATGGGCGTAAGCGGTATATACGGCCCCGGCGCATCCACAGAAGACATCATCAAGGATGTGCGCGAGGCAGTAAAGTAAAGCAAATTACGCAACACGTAACATGTGTTGCATAATTTCATGAATAGAGGAACATGTCGCTGACAGAATCCATACTGGAAGGGAATCGTTTAGCCCTGGCGCGCTTGCTGACACAGGTGGAAAACGACTCGCCCGAGGGCCGCATGACACTTGCCGAACTCTTTCCGCACACCGGCAAGGCGCATCTTATTGGCGTAACAGGTGCGCCAGGTACGGGCAAATCATCCCTCGTTAACCAAATTGCACTGCACTATCGCAGGAACGCACAGAAGAAAATTGCCATTATCGCCGTGGATCCTTCCAGCCCGTTCACAGGGGGCGCGGTGCTGGGTGACCGGGTCCGTATGCGTGACCTCTCCGGCGACAACGGGATCTTTATCCGCTCGATGGCGTCACGCGGTTCGGTAGGTGGTATCGCACGGACTACCGCCTCACTCGTGCAGGTCTTCGACGCCGCCGGCTTCGACATCATCATCATCGAGACCGTTGGCGCCGGTCAAAGCGAAGTGGATGTGGCGCGGCTTGCGCATACAACCATTGTCGTCGAGGCGCCTGGCATGGGCGATGATATTCAGGCAATCAAGGCAGGCATCCTGGAAATCGCGGACATTCTCGTCATCAACAAAGCGGACCGGCCCGGCGTGGAAAATACGGAACGTGCGCTTCGCTCCACGCTCGAGCTTGCCCACCCCACCAAACGCGTTTTCCGCCATCACGGCCAGACAATGTCTACAGGCACAGGGACGAATGCCGACCCTTCCATGTGGATACCACCCATTAATAAAACGGTTGCAACGGAAGGCAAGGGGATTGCAGAATTAACAGAGTCCATTGCGAGGCACGTGGCGCACCTGCGCCAGAGCGGAGATTGGGCTGATCGAGACCATGCCAGGCTTGGGTCCGAAATGGAGGCGGTCCTCCGTGAAACGCTGCTGAGTCGTTTTATGGAGACTGTCCCAAACGAGAAATATGATGAGATCATCGGGAAAGTACTAAACAGGAATATCTCTCCATATGAAGCAGTGAATATCCTGTTGAATGGGAATTCAACCCCATAGATGAGCAAGTGTTACCAGAAAAGGTAGGAGAACCGATGTCACAGCCCGCGCATTCACACGGCGAAATCAAAATGTATGGGGATATCAAGTTATACGCCGGATCAGGCTCGCCCGAACTGGCACAAAAGATCGCCGATTACCTGCAACAAAGGCTTAGCCCCAGGGAAGTCATCCAATTTCCCAACGAGAACATTTTCATCAAGCTGAATAGCAGCGCTCGTGGACAGGATGTATTCGTCATCCAGACCACATCTTCACCGGTCCATTACAATCTGATGGAGCTGTTGATCATGATACAGACCATCCGTTTGGACTCGGCGGCGCGCATCACAGCCGTTGTCCCTTACCTTTGCTATGGGCGCTCAGATAAGAAGGATCAGCCGCGCGTCCCCATAACCGCACGTCTGGTTGCAGATATGATCGAAAGCGCGGGGGCAGATCGTTACATGACCTACGATCCGCATGCAGGACAGATCCAGGGTTTCTTCTCGATCCCCGGCGACGTGTTGACCGCTTCGCACATGATCAGTGACCATATCAAGGATAATCTGCTTTCTCAGATGAAGGACCCCGCAGTTGTCGCAACCGATCTGGGATTCGCCAAGAAAGGACGTAACTACGCGCTCGATCTCGACCTGCCGATTGCCTTCATTGAAAAACGCCGCACTGGCAACGACGCCAATGCAGAAGCCTTAACTCTCATCGGCGAAGTGAACGATCGGGATGTCATTATCGTTGACGATGAGGTGGATACCGGCGGTTCCATTGCGGAGGCTGTGAGCGTTGTAAAAAGCAAGGGGGCACGCGATGTGTATCTGGCATTTATCCATCCCATCTTCTCCAGGAATGCTGCCCAAAGACTCGCAGACCTGCCGATCAAACACATCATTACAACCGATACTGTTTCGATCCCTGAAGATAAAATGAGACCGCTGGAAGGACGTATCACGATCCTATCCATCGCGCCGATGATCGGTGAAGTGATCCGTCGCGCCCACGAAGGCCGAAGCGTTGGAGAAATGTTCAATGAATAGCCATCAACTTTCAGCCATTCACAAAAACTTTAAGCTGACTGCTGAAGCCACATAGTTTCTTATGCCTGAATTGCCTGAAGTTGAGACCATTGCACGAAAATTAAAGCCAGACCTGGTCGGTGAGAGGATCATTTCTGCCAATTTGCGTTGGCCGCGTACCCTTGCCCTTCCTTCACCCAAAAAATTCAAGGAACAGATCAAGGGGCAGGAAATCACAGATGTGGATCGTCGCGCAAAATATTTGATCATACAGTTGACAGATTTTCAACTCCTCATCCACTTGCGGATGAGCGGCGATTTGCTCATCAAAAATAGTACAATCAGACCAGAAAAACACGATAGACTTATACTAAAATTATCCAGTGATCGGTCACTTGTCTTTAACGACACGCGCAAGTTCGGGCGTGTGTGGCTCACTGCAAAACCGGAAGAGGTGCTTGGCAGACTGGGTCCCGAACCATTGAGTATCGACTTTACAGCACAATGGCTTCACACCGCGCTTCATCACAAACATCGCCAGTTAAAACCACTACTGCTCGACCAGACCTTTCTCGCCGGACTGGGCAACATCTATACCGATGAGGCGCTACATATAGCAAAACTTCATCCACTGGCTGCATCCAGTTCCATCACTGCGAAACAGGCTGGGATGCTGCATGAAGCGATCCATCATGTATTGAATGAAGGAATACGCCGCAATGGCGCATCGTTTGATTGGGTGTATCGTGGAGGCGAATTCCAAAATTATTTTCGGGTGTATGGACGCGAAAATGAGCTGTGTCCGGTCTGCCATACGAAGATCAAACGCATCACTGTGGGTCAACGCAGTACACATTACTGTCCGAAGTGTCAAAAGTTGAGGTGAACTATGGAATTTAATTGGTCTATTCTTGGCTGGTTCGCGGCTCTTATTTTTGTTTATGGTTTCGGCCTTTTTGAAGGGCGCAATCAGGGATACAAAAAACGCAAAGTCGAAGAAGCGGATCTAAAAAAGGAAACGCCGGATCTCAAACCTGTCAGCGTGACAGTGGATGACCCGGGTCTGTTACGGATCAGAAATGAAACTGGGTTCATCACTCTCGACCTGGATGGATCACGCGTGGATACGACAGCACTCACCGCAGAGCAGCGCCGTCGGCTGATCGAAATGTTAAACCTGATGCGTCCCTGGCTGGAAGGTAAACCGGCAGCAGCCCCTGTAACGGCTCCGCCTGCGCATCACAGCCAGCCGAAATATGTTGCCGATACACGCCAGGATGCACCCGCCATGCCTCCACCGACGCCAAGACAAGCGGTGCCCCATTCACCTGTCATGGCCAAAGAGGACCGTCCCATCGCGCCCGCGGGAAGCATCGTTACACAGATCGATGCGGTCTTACAGGCGCGTTTGGCTGGAACACCGCTGGAGGACCGCGGCGTCTTTCTCACGCAATCACCCGAAGGCGGTGTAACCGTCTATGTGGGGTTGACCAAATACGCGGGAATCGACGAGGTGCCCGATCCTGAGATCAAAGCTGCCATCCGCGGCGCCATCACCGAATGGGAAAATAAATACACGCCCGGACTATAAAACTTGTTTCAATCAAATACAGCGGCGGCCTGAGGCCGCCGTTTTGGTTGAGTTGGGAATCACGAGTAACATATTGATCACCTATGTTGATAACGCGCTGTGAGCACGGGACAGCGCGCAAACTCGGCAACCTCTCCCGTGACCTGTGGTGCGTAGTACTGCCGCAACGTATGACCACTAAACGACGACCCCATGCAGACCATATCGTAATTTCCTTCCCTGAGTTCGGTCAGGATTTCCTCCACAATGATTCCCTGCCGCGCAATGGCCCTGGCGTTGAGTCCTGCGTTTTGAGCAATTTCCAACGCATGCCGCAAACTGCGACCGGGTAGTGTATCCGTTTCCGCAAGATCTTTTGTGTGTCCCCGTACGCCCCGCGTGGTCGGGTAATCCAGGTCTGTAGGCGGAACCACATGCAAAATGGTCACGTCTGCCTGGTTGGCAGTTGCAACTTGCAGTGCCAGATTTTCTGCCGCGGCTTCATATCCGAGCCCACCTGCGCTAATCAATATTTTCTTCAATGGCAGGTGCAGTTCTGGAACATACAGGATTGGTCCCATGATCTTTTCCATGAGTGGACGAATCGATCTGCCCGAGATCATCCGCCTGATCTGTGTGCGTCCCAATGGGCTCACCACGGTGATGTAGTCGCCGCTGTTCGCTTTCTCAGGGATGACATGCTCCGACTCTCCATTGCGGACCTCGAGACTGTAGGCGAGTCCCTTTTCATTGAAGAGGCTGACGGCGCGTTCAAAGACATCCTCCAAAGGGTGATGATCGTCTATCGCGGCGGGACTCAGGTTCTCGGTCACGCCCAGAAGCGTTATTTTCATTCCCATGATCTCTGAGAGCCATGCACCATATTCGATGGCGAACCATGTCCCTTTGAATCCATTGGTAGTGATCAATAATTCATATTCCATTAATAGCTCCGTCTGCCGTACAGGATAACTCCCATGATCCCAGCCCCGAGTAAAACAAACGGAGACGGAATCTCAAGCCAAAAAGCGACCGCGCTCAACACTGCGATCAGCACAATACGACGATCTATTTTCTTTCGCGAACTGACACGAAACAGTTCCCACGACACAAACACGATCAGCGCTGCCACTGCGGGACTCATCCCGGCCACGAAACCCGTAAGCCAGCTCTCATGCTGGAACTGTTCAAGTACCGCAGACACAATGAGCATGAGCACTGTGGGAGGGATGATCGCGCCGAGCAGGGCGCTCAGTACACCGGGGAATCCACCCGCTGCATATCCGACGAACATTGCCAGTTTCAATGCTTCACTGCCAGGCAAAACGTTTGAAAACCCCACTGCCTCTACAAACTGTTCCTCGGTCATGAGTTTGCCTACCGCCTCTTCATAAAGGAATCCAACAGAGGCGGGCCCCGATGGAGATAGGATATTTACTTTCAGGAACATTTGCAGAAGACTCAACCAGATGGAGAAATTTGGATTCTTCATGAAAGAAAATAAACCCCTATTAGCCCAGCTACAATGACAACAATACGCGCTGGCGCTTTCAAAAACATGGCAATCAGGCTGACAATGCCAATAGCCCAGCCTTGCCAGCCTGTTGATCCACCTTTTTCGAAGATCTTCCATGCGGTGAAAAGCATTAACACGGATATGGCTGGTGCCAGCCCTTCGACAAAATTGCTCAGCCAGGCTTCACGACGCACACGGTGCAATACCATTGTCACGCCAAGGAGAATGATGGTCGGCGGCAAAATGGATCCAGCCAGCGCCACCAGTCCGCCGGGTACCCCAGCCACCGCATACCCGATGTACATCGCCAGCTGCAGAGCGTCACTGCCAGGCAGCACAGACGATAAACCCACCGCTTGCACAAACTGCGCTTCCGTTATATGACTCCCGACCACTTCATGATACAGCAGGCCTACGGAAGCCGGACCCGATGTGCTGAGCAGATTTACTTTTATGAATATCAACAACAATTGAAGTAATATGTCCAAGGGGTTCCCTATCTAAGGCTCAATTGTAGCAGAACAAAACAGGAGCGAGACTGTTCATCTCGCTCCTGTATATTCCATGGAATAGGGTTCAGTATGGTCTTGACAACAACTCATCCAGAACTTTACCGGAACTCTCATCAAGCAATGAATGTTTACTTTGACCATATGCATCCATCGTGACAACAACAGGGAAGCGCTCCACTTCGATCACCCACATTGCTTCCGGGACGCCGAACTCCTGCAGTTTGTAGACGACCAAGACTCTGTGCACGGTCTGCGCAAGAAAGGACGCCGCGCCCCCGATCGCGTGCAGATACACGCCGGGAGTATCCATACATCCCTGTAGAGTCTTTGGGCCCATGCCGCCTTTGCCGATCACAGCTTTGATATTGAAGTGCTTCATGACATCAGCCTGATACGGTTCCTCACGCGTGGATGTTGTGGGCCCAGCGGCGATAAATTTATATTGCTTTGTATCCAGTCCCGAAACGACAGGTCCGCAGTGATACAGCACACCCTGATCGAGATATTTTCTGATCTCTTCATATATCTGCAGGTCATCGCCCTGCGGCTCACGCGTCTTCTTGATGAACGTCTCACTCATCCACTTATGGACGGAGTCGCGGCCTGTCATCATGATTCCGCTTAATTCAACGGGTTCCCCCACATGCAAACTGCGGATCGTTTCATCGCTGATGGGTATGGTTATTTCGCGCATATCAATCTCCTGTACGGGCGGGGTGATCTCGCCCCTACAAATCAATCGTATTCCACTTCTTCACCGCGAACAATCATCCTGCGGCGGCGGTATGCCCAGCACATATAGGATATGGAAACAAAATAAGAGGCGGGCAAACGATGCATGCCTTTGATCTTCGTATCCAGAACGGTCGTCTGACCACCGAAACCCATGGGGCCGATCCCCATCTCGTTGGCTTCACTTGTCAGTCGTTCTTCCAACTCAGCGATCTTCGGGTCTGCATTGCGCGTGCCCATCTCACTGAATAACACTTCCTTCGATTTTACATACGAGGAACCGCGGTCACCGCCAATGGACACCCCCAAAATCCCGGGCGCGCATCCCTTGCCCTGTGCCTTTTGCACTGCGTCCAAAACCACCTTGCGGACTCCCGCCAGATCGCGGCCCGCGCCCAGCCTGTTCTCGGGCAGCGAATACTGCGCGCCGACGTTCTCACACCCGCCACCTTTGAGCATCAGTTCGACGACAAGAGGCTGGTCCGCATCCACTTCTTCAAAATGGATGTAAGGGAAGTCGTCCCCGCCCAGGTTATTTCCCGTGTTCCGGTCGTAAATTGCATCCACGGCATTCGGCCGCATATAGGACCGTTTGGTGGCTTCCGCAAGCGCGGTGCGGACTTGTTCCCGCAGCTTTCGCGTGCTCATCCCTTCAGGATAATGCACATAAAAAATTGGCGTACCCGTATCCTGGCAGATCGGCGTGGAGTTGGCGCGTGAGAGCTCGATGTTCTTCATGATCGTTTCGAGCGCGCCGCGCGCCGCAGAGCCTGGCTCCTCCTTTTCAATGGATGCCCGCAATCTTTCCTCTACATCCCTCGGCAGGCTGGATGATGTATGACGGATCAGTTCAAGGATTTCATTGGTTAAATCACGCATGAGGTGCCTCCACGGCGAATATTATCATATCGATAATTATTTTTATATAGTGACCGCCCTGGGTATAGTAGTCCATTCCGTTACTTTTACACTCATCATGTATTGAACGACATGAGCCAACCATATCCAGCTGGAGAGTTCCGGATTTGAAGTTCAGGCGATGCCGCGTCTTGGGAGCGGCTAAAAGAATGGGCCATATTTCTTCTCACCACACACCAGCCCCGGTGGGGTGGTGCCGGGGGAGAACACAGAGCTCACGGAGAATTTAGGAGGTTTTCTCTGTGTTCTCCGTGTGCTCCGTGGTGAAACTATTGGGCAAGCTCACACAATTATCCACTCTTCGCGTCTTCGACTCCGTCTGTTCATTTTCCAGCAAGGTTATAATCCAGGTTTGATCATCATGTGGACCCAGAGATAAGATAATGCAGCGACGAACTTTCATTTCAATTGCTCTATTCATAAGCGGAATGCTTCTGTTACTACCGAATTTTTATCGAAACAGATGGTCGGCTGTTGACTCTGAGTATTATACCGAGTGGCAAACGAGATACGACCGTCTGGTGGTTGCACGATTGGTGAAAACACGACAGGACGGTTTTTTTTCTGCAGGCGGTCTGATGGGAATCGGGGATGCGAAGGAATGGGAGGTCAACACCCGCACCAACAGACATCAATTCAATACGTATGTTAATCAGGGTGAGTTTCAGTCCTATTTGATCTACAAATCCAATCCTGGCTTTCAGGGAATGATCTACGGCGTAGCTGATAAATTTTTAACCCTCCCCGCAGAACAAAAACTTAAGTTGTTCCGTGGGTTTACCGCTGTTGCCTCGGCCGTCATCTTCGGATGTATGGTCTCTGCTTTCGCCATTGAGTTTGGTCTTTTTTCCGGAATACTGGTACTCATGTTTGCTGTTCTTTCCACCTGGATCGTACTCCCGGCTGGCAGCATATTTTGGAGTCTATGGGCTTTCTATTTACCGTTTGTGGCAAGCGCGTACTTGCTTGCCGATGCAACACGCAAAAATGAATATAACTCCGCAAGAATTCACAGTATCATCTTTATTACGGTCTTGGTGAAGATTTTATTTAGTGGGTTTGATCTAACAACGACGGTTCTTATTATGGCAACTGTACCCTATGTTTTTTATGGCATATACAACAATTGGGACAGGAGAACATTTGTTACTCGCCTGGTAAAAATTGGATTTGTTCTGCTGGCAGCGTCTTTCACAGGGCTGGTCATATTATCGATACAGATCATCGCGAGCGAGGGTGCATTTGCGAATGCTTATGGTTACATTTTGGAAAGGCTGGGCCATCATGCCGGCGGAAGCTCCGAATTCTTCAATAATCCAGGTGTAGAAGTAAGAGCGATCACCACGTTTGAAGTGATATCAAAGTACCTGGTGATGCCAGCGATTACCCTGCAGGTTCAAAGTTCAACCATTCAAATTCTGTACTGGCATCTCATAGCTGTTTTCGCCCTCTTCACCATGATTTTCGTCCTCAGGCACAAAATGACAGGCCGCGCGAGCTACCCACGCAAGGCTCTGGGGCTCCTCGTGGCAACCTGGTATTCCCTATCGGCGCCACTTTCCTGGTACATATTGTTTAAACCCCATTCCTTTATTCATACACACGTCAATACCATGGCATGGCAGATGCCTTTTACTCTTCTGGGCTTTGCGTTATGTGGTTTTGTAATTCATGAACTTTTTGATAACTCGAAAAAACATTGACTAGCGTACCGCCCTCGCCCGCATCACAAACCGATTCACCCCTCCAAAGCGATACTTATAGGCCTCGTCCCCGCGCATGAAATCGAATTCGTTCCGTCCATTTTCGGTACACCACTGAATGACATGCGCCAGCAGTACCCAGCCCGGGGAGAGTTCCATGTGTTCGCGGCCAACGCCCGAGTTGTAGCCCCATAGTTTATTTTTATAATCAAAGTTCAGCGATGCAGCGGCTTTGACTCCGTCCACTTCGAGAAAGCCAAGCCAGAGATAGCCTCGTCTATGCGCGTTCCGAATCGTAACGCTCATTTGCTCGCGCATTTCGGGATGCAGGAATTGTTCCTTATTGGGATCCTGCACCATCAAGTCGAAAAAGGAGTTGATCTCAGAGTCGATGTCTTCGCTGCCGTCAACTACATAAAAGCGGACATTCTTCTCGCTCTCCGCGGCACGGCGCATCTTGCGGCGGATCTCATGTCGCTGTTTCTTTTCCACGCGCGAGAGATATTCATCGAATGAGCCATTCAGTGAGATGCGCGGCGTGGGACGATAGATCTCCTCGTGATGAGTCCAGCCGCGTCGTTCAGACTCAGCTTTCAGTGCCGGCAGTGTGGAGGACGAATCAGGCAGGTTATACCAATCGATGGCGCGCCAATTATCGAGTGAGGAAGAGACGAGAAAATCCAGGAGACCTGAAAGAAAACGCGGCAGGTCCTGTTCACGTACGATCAAATCCAGATAGTCGGATATCTCGATACTTCCAACCAGCATAAGCGACGGCTGGCCTTCATAGTCCGCGATGAAAAGTGGCGCGATCCCAATCAGTTGATCATTTTCAGTTGCTGAGATCAAAACCAACTCAGCGTTTTGGCGAAGCCATTCGCCGCCGCCAAGGGTATTCCACCACTCGCTC
>JANMSY010000116.1:0-10666 GCA_031389865.1 Anaerolineales bacterium
TGCGTATGCGCCTCAAGAAACGCTTGTGATCCTTGCCGCGGCTGGGTCGCAGGCGTTTGGTTATGCTTTTCCGATCTCATTGATCATCACGGTCTTGCTTGCCATCGTAACGATCTCCTACCAGCAGACCATTCATGCGTATCCAAGCGGGGGCGGGGCATATACGGTGGTGAAAGAGAATTTAGGCGTTACCTCTGCACTTGTGGCAGGGGCAGCATTGATGCTGGATTACATCCTGCTTGCGGCGGTGGCAATCTCATCGGGCGTGGCGCAGATCGTTTCTGCTATTCCGGCTTTGTATGAATACAAGGTTGCACTTGCAATAGCATTCCTCATCTTGATCGCAATCGCCAACCTGCGCGGCGTGAAGGAATCCGGGAATACCTTTGCCGCGCCGACCTATTTTTTTCTGGGCATGACCGTGGTGACCGTGGCTGTTGGATTTTATAAATATCTGACAGGTTCGCTGGGAATCGTGATTGATCCACCCCACATGGAAACGCTTCGTACCGAACCGATCACTTTGTTTCTGTTACTGCGGGCTTTTTCCAACGGGACAACGGCGTTGACCGGTGTGGAATGTATCTCGAACGGTGTCAAAGCCTTCAAGGAACCTCGCGCTCATAACGCCGCTTTGACAATGATTTGGATGTCTGGAATTCTTGGGGTTCTCTTTATCAGCATGACCTTCCTGCTTGGGCAGATCGGCGCCATCCCGGCTGAGTCTGAGACCGTGGTTTCACAGCTCGCGCGGACTGTTTTCGGAAGCCGCGGGCTGCTGTATGTTGGCACCATCATCGCCACCACCATCATCCTTGTCCTTGCAACAAATACTGCGTTTGCCGATTTTCCGCGCCTAAGTGCCATCGTCGCGGAAGATGGCTTTATGCCGCGCCAATTGGCGTATCGTGGCAGCCGCCTCGTTTTCTCCCGCGGTATCGTCACCCTGACCGCAATCGCCGCAACGTTGATCGTGATCTTCAATGCCAGTGTGACTGCGCTTATACCGCTTTGGGCAGTTGGCGTGTTCCTATCTTTCACCTTGTCGCAATTGGGCATGGCGCGGCACTGGTGGCGTGCCGGTATTCACAAGGATGAGAAGGTGCTTGAGCAGGGTGATAAAGGTTGGCAATGGAAATTGGCGGTCAATGGCATTGGTGCACTCTGCACCGCCCTTGTGACCCTGATCTTTGCCGTCACAAAATTCACAGATGGCGCGTGGATTATCGTCCTACTACTCCCAGCCATGGTCATCAGTTTCTTTGCCGTTCACCGACATTATCAATCCCTCGCCCGTGACCTTTCGCTGGATAATTTTGGCGAGCCGCCGCCTTTCATTCGTCATCGTGTCGTGATGCCAGTCGCAGGAATCCATCGCGGCACACTGGAAGCCTTGCAGTATGCCCGCTCCCTTTCAGACGATGTGACCGTCGTTCACATTCTGCTCGACCCTGAACAACGAAAAGTGGTTGAAGACAAATGGAAATTGTGGGGCAAGAACGTACGACTGGTCATCATCGAATCTCCTTATCGCACATTCCTTGAGCCATTTCTCGGGTATGTGGACGATCTGTCTAAAATTGCCCAACCGAATGAACGTCTGACGATTGTCGTCCCGCAGTTCAATGCAAAGCGCCGGTGGCATAACATTTTACACACACAGACTGCTTTCTGGCTGCGCTTTGCTCTTCTGCGCAAGCGCGGAATTGTGATCACCGAAGTCCCTTATCAGGTGCATTAATAGTATGGAACAAAAACGCCCCGACCCCGATGAATTACTAAAAAATATCAAAGCCGAAGAAGGCAAACGCGGCCGGCTCAAGATATTTCTTGGGTATGTTGCAGGCGTGGGGAAAACGTATGCCATGCTCGAAGCCGCGCATCAACGCAAGGCACAAGGCTTGGATGTGGTGGTGGGGTACATCGAAACGCACAAACGCGCCGAGACAGAAGAGCTGGTGGAAGGCTTGGAAGTTCTGCCGCGCAAGCAGGTGGAATATCACAACATCAGCCTGCCTGAAATGGATACGGACGGTGTCATCGAGCGCCGCCCACAACTGGTATTGGTGGATGAATTTGCACATACCAACGCGCCGGGTTCGCGGCACCCGAAACGCTATCAGGATGTGCAAGAGATCCTTGCGGTGGGCATTGATGTGTATACCACGCTCAACATTCAGCATCTCGAAAGCCTGAATGACATTGTGGCGCAGGTGACGGGTGTCATCGTCCGCGAGACCATTCCTTATGGCGTGATCGACGAAGCCGCTGAAATTGAAGTGATCGAC
This sequence comes from Anaerolineales bacterium, assembly GCA_031389865.1. Lineage (GTDB taxonomy): Bacteria > Chloroflexota > Anaerolineae > Anaerolineales > Villigracilaceae > Defluviilinea. The sequence goes on from JANMSY010000116.1 coordinate 2,289, forward strand.
CTGCCGCCGGAAGGTTTTGTGCAGAAAGCCAGGAAAATGGGAGTTGAAGTACAGCCCACTCAGGTGGTTACAGCGTCCGTGGCCACAGTCCATTATCTGTGTTCGAAATATCCACCTGGAAGCCGCATCCATGTTGTTGGAGAGGCTGCCCTTAAGGGATTGTCTCGGATGCCGGATTTATTGTGGCCGATACAGACGTTCGAGCTGTTGTCGCAACGATGGACCGTCAACTGACATATGACACGCTCAAGAGTGCCACCCTGCTCGTTCGCGCGGGAGCAGACTTTATAGATCCGAACCCCGATCCATCCTATCCGACCCCGTAGGGAATCGTTCCGGGTGGGGGTGCCATTTTGGCCGCGATCTCGGCGGCTTCAGACTGCCAGCCCCTGATCATTGGCAAGCCGGAGGGCTGGATGTTTCGGATCTGCCTGGATCGACTGGAAACCGATATCGCAGGCGGTCAACGCATCGGAATGAAAACGATCCTGGTTTACAGTGGAGTCTCCATGGAAGCTGACCTGGGTATTCTCTGGGATTGCTGAATTAGCGCAGACCTTATAGGAGTACTTCCGTTTGCAGTCTGTTACTGTGCGGATTGCAGTTCGAAGGCATCACAAAACTGACACAAAGACTCCATGATCGTTTCAAGTGTGTCGGCCCCAGGCAGGTCAGTAAGCAGCGAATAATGCAGGTGGTGGGGGTCCCTGGGATCCAGGAATAGTTCAAGGCGGGCACGCAGTCCGGGGAAGCTCAATAAGGAATCCCGCAGTTCGGTATTCTCATCGAATAGTTGTTCACTTAATCCGGAGGGAGTGCTATACACGCGGAAGCGATTGACAAACGCGATCACTCCTGTATCTTCCAGCCAATCTCCGAAGATCTGAAGACTGGTTCTATGTAGGTTATTAACTCTCATGCGGATGCGGAGCGCGTTCTCTTCATTTCTTGTGCCGATCGCAAACCAGCGGTTGTTGTAGACGCCGCTGATGACATGTCCGTGCTGGGGAGCATAGGGCAATTTTCTTCGCTCTGCCCAGTCTGCAAGCGCAGAACCGAAGTTGCGTTCCTTGGGTCGTGGGAGGAGTGACCAGTTCCGAGTGGTTGCCGTGATGGACAGGGAGATAATGAGCAATACAATCACCACAATTAAGATATTTATCAACATATGAAGACCACCATCCTACTTTTCATCTACCTATTATAAATTACCACTGCATAAATAGACTGCGAATTAGCTTGCTTCTTACCTGGATTTCACCATGTTTTTATTGACGATGTCAGGCTTGATGTACACAATAGACTTTGTCGGTAATAAGGAAAAACGTCCCGAAGGTTGGTGTTCCATACACTTCTTAGCCGAAAAATAACCTTCGGCACGGTGCAGGTACACTATTTCCGATAATGTCTACTATATATAACGAGAAGATTCCCATGGCAGTTACAGCTGTGTATCACCCACCTCAAATGTTAGAATGACAGGCGTTGGATATTCCCATGAAACAATGGTTCCCTTTGCTGCTCATGTTGTTTGCTGGTCTGATCTATGCGTGTAACCCAACCCCTGAAAAGTATACTGAACTGGAAAACCGCGTTGTTGAGGTTGTAGACACGCAGTCCGTTCTCATCCAGGTCGATCATGGCGAATTGACGATCATGCAATCGCAGGACTCACATATAAGGATTGGTGGACAGGCGTTGTTCCCTGATGAACTGGAATATGTGATCGATCCCACGGAAGAACAGATCCTAATAAAGGTCGTTACGCATCACGGCAATTCATCCAAAGTCCCCTTAAATCTCACGATCCAATTACCGGAACAGATACAAGTTACAGTCGAGACAGAAAACGCCTCCGTAATAGCGCAAGGTTTTCGAGGGGATCTGGAAGTCTCTTCCACGGCTGGGGAGATAACGGCCGAACGTGTGCACGGCAGTTTAACTCTGCGTTCCAATCGTGGAAATATCACAGTTCAGGAATGTTCAGGGGATATTAATGTCGTGGGGAATTATGGCGCGCTTACCGTACAAAATGTGAGCGGAGAAGCGGCTGTTTCAACGATCATGGGGAATGTGGTTTTTGATGGCTTGATCGAAGTAGGTGACACAGTCCGCCTCGAAACGGACCACGGGGCTGTTTCCGTTAATTTGAGCCCAGACTCAGCACTGACACTGCGGATACGCTCCACGAGTGGCGATGTGACATGCCTGCTTCCTGATATTGCTTCGTCTACTCGAAACTGCGATGGAGAGATGCGATCTGGTGGTGGCACTCTTTCCATCCGTACAGTTAGTGGTGCAGTCACCCTGCAATTGATTCCCTGATCGATACGATGGTCTTTGCCATATCACTTGAATGAAACAATGCTGTCCCCATAATCAGGACGTCAGCTCCGGCTTGCACGAGGCTGGCTGTATTCTCCGGTTTGACCCCACCGTCGACGGCGATTCTAAACTGAGACCCTGATCGATCTGCGATGCTTCGTGCAGCCGCAATCTTGTCGAGCGTGCCCGGCTGCATAGATTGTCCGCCGAAGCCGGGAACCACTCCCAGGATCACGAGCAGGTCCAGATCCCGAAGGAAGCGGGAAGGGCCATCAAAGCCGTCATCCGGACTCAGTCCCAACCCCACCTTTCTGTTTTGCGAAAGGATCCTGTCAAATGTTTTTGCCGGGTCTGTGAGCGTGTTCCACTGGACGATGATCACATCCGCTTGCAGTGGAGTAAAGTTGAACAGGACATCATTGGGGTTATCCAATTCCAGGTGCACATGGAACGGCAGATGCGAATAGGGGCGCAGAGCCGTTAGGTGATGGGGAGCCAGCGCCAGGTTGGGGACATAGTGCCCATCCATCATGTCGAAGTGGAAGGAATCCACGCCTGCTTTTTCGGCGCGCTGCACTTCCTCGCCTATGCGGGCGTAATCCGCGGCAAGAAGGGATGCGCTGATATGTGTCATTTTATGCAGGCCAGATCTCTCGGATCAGCGTGGCGATCTTTTCCGCTTCCTTGCCAGGGTCAGGTTGGGCTGTAATGCCGCGGCCTATTACGATTCCATAGAGTGGCACACCGCGCAGAAGGGGGAGAATGTCAGAGTGAATGCCACCTGCGATGGCGACATCGAGACCAAGAGCGCACATTTCACGAACAATGTTCACTGCTCTTTCATCCCAGAGCGCGCCTTCGGTACGTTCTTCATCGATACTGCGGTGATAGAGCACGAGGCTTACTCCCCTGGCTTTAACTTCAGCCGCACGCGCGATCGGGTCTTTGACGCCGGTCATATCCACCTCGGCGCGGCGTTTCCATTTGTATGCTTCACATTGGACTTCACAAATGGTTGCGTACGTGGTGATGCCTTGCGTGGTGACGATATCTGCCCCAGCTGTGAAGGCCATATTTGCTTCATAGGCGCCCACATTGCTTGATTTCAAGTCAGCGAGAACAAGCTTCTCCGGGTGGATGGATTTGAGTTTCCTGACGATATTGATCCCCACTGATTTGATGAGCGGTGTGCCCGCCTCAAGAATGTCTACGAATGGTGCTGTACATTCTGCAAGCCTGATCGCTTCGTTGTCATCCAGGGTATCCATTGCCAGTTGCAGTTTGACCATGTTGTTTGCTCCAATTCACAAATGTGAGTATAATATCACACATGTGAATTGTAGTGGGGATGCGCGGTTCTGTCATTTGTTTGCGGAGGATCCATGGCAAAGGAAATGCGCGCGGCGGTCTATCTCGGTCCTGAAAAAATTGAACTGCGCACTGTTCCGATCCCTGAACCGGCGGCGGGTGAGTTATTGGTCAAAGTTCGCGCGGCAATCACCTGCGGCACCGACGTGAAGACCTATCGTCGCGGCCATCCAAAATTTCCTCCACCCTTTATCTTTGGTCACGAGTTCGGCGGAGATGTGGTGAAGGTGGGAGATGGGGTGAAACAATTCCGTGAAGGAATGCGAGTCACAGCCAATGTTTTTGCCGAATGTGGGGAATGTTTTTATTGCAGACATGGGCAGGGAAATATTTGCGCGAACCTTGTTTACAACTTTGGTGCCTTTGCAGAATACATGATCATTCCTGCCGCTATTGTGCAGCACACCACCTTTGAGATCCCCGCGCCCATTCCATATGCTCATGCGGCACTGCTTGAACCCCTCGTCACCGTGGTGCATGGATGGCATAAGGTCGCGGTTCAGGCTGGGGAAACGGTGGCAATCCTCGGCGGGGGAGGACCGATCAGTCTTATGTTCATCCAATTGCTGTTGCGCAGCGGGGTTGGGCAGATCATTGCTGTGGGGCACAGCCCGATGCGTTTGGAGGCTGCCCGAAGGCTTGGTGCCAGTCACATTGTGAACGCACATGAACAGGATACGCTGATGGCAATTCGCGAACTAACCCATGGTTATGGTGCGGATGTTGTCATCGAGTGCGCGGGGACAAAATTAACCTGGGAGTCCTCTGTGGATATTGTTCGAAGGGGTGGGCGGGTTTTGTGGTTTGGAGGATTGCCCGGCAGTACAAAGGTTGAGATCGATGCGGCGCGCATCCATTATGGGGAGATCGACCTGCTCAATATGCATGGGGGAACAACGCAGGACGCCTGCGAGGCATTTGACTTGATTGTTTCGGGTGACATGAATGTTGCCCCGATGCTGACTGGTGAACTTCCTCTGGAACAGGTGGAATTGGCCCTGAAAAAGATGATGGTGGGCGAGGTGGTCAAAATGGTGATCAACCCGGATTTATAGCAGCATATGACATTTATCCTGATTTTCTGAAACTAGTTGACAAGTGGTATCTAAATCCCTATAATTCACATACGTGAAATTACCTTCACTTTTGTGAATAAAGGTTTGTCGGGAGTGTATCAATGCCAGAAACTATGACGCCTCGTGAACGTGTTGTTGCCGCCTTGAACCATAAGGAACCCGACCGTGTTCCGATCACTCTGGGGGGGTCTGCCAATCATCTGACAGAACAGAGGTTTGTTCTGCTTCGGGACCATTTCGGGGTGCAGGATGTGCCGCGCAGGACGTTGGTGGGTTTTTACACTACGCCGGACTACAACCCGGTCCTCGACAAACTTGGGACGGACTTTCGGTTCATCCACATTCGTCCGCCTGGAAACTATATCGCTAATTCGATGATCGGCGAGTTCAAGGAATTCGTGGATGAATGGGGAATCACGCACCGATTGGTTTCGGGATACTATGATCTGCATGGTGCACCACTGGGTAAGGATCTGTCGATCGAGCGAATTGATAAATATCCATGGCCGGATCCATATGACCCGGTCCGTTTGGAGGGGGTGAAGGAAGAGATCGAAGATTTATATAACAACACAAATTATGCAATTGTCGCTCATCGCCCGGTGTACGGAAACTTATGGGAAATGACGCGCGCTCTGGTGGGGATGGAAAACGCCCTGCTTTTGACGATCTCGGACACCCACATCTTTGATCATTTGCTGGGTAAACTGGCGGAAGTGTTGGATGGCTTCTATGATGCCTTCCTGGATGTGGTGGGCCCTTATGTGCAGATCGTGGAAATGGCTGATGATTATGGCACGAATGCCGGACCGATGTTCAATCCCAAAGTGTATACAAAATTCCTCATGCCTCGCTATAAAAAATCGATTGAGATGATCAAAAGAAAAGCGCCGCAGGCAAAAGTGATGTTGCACAATGATGGCGCGATCCGTAAGTTCATCCCAGATCTGATCGAGACCGGATTCGATATTCTCAACCCCATTGAAGGTCATTTGCGCGGCATGGATCCCGTCGAATTGAAACGCGATTTCGGCAAGGATCTCACCTTCCAGGGCGGCGTGGATGTGAAGACCATTCTCAACAACGGGACGATCGAGGATGTCCGCCGTGAAGTTCGCCTGCGAATTGAACAAATGGGTGAAGACGGCGGCTATATTCTGGCGCCTGCCCATAATTTCAGTAATGATATTCCGCTCGAGAACATGCTTGCCTTTTTTGATGCCGGGCATGAACTTGGAAAGTATCCATTGAAATGATCCTCGAAGAATTACGTACTCACGTTCTCCGAACAGCTCTTCTCCTGCCAAAATACAACCTCGTATGGATGGCAGGGGGGACGGTGTGTGCCCGGGATCCACAAACGGGGTACGTGGCCGTCACCCCCAGCGGACTGGACTATGAATGCCTCACACCGGACGATATAACGGTCACCGATATGGACATGAATCTTGTCGAAGGGAAATATCGTCCCTCCGTGGCGCTCAGCCTTTGGACCGGCCTCATGCGCGCCCGACCCGACCTTAATGCGGTCATTCATACGCACTCACCGTATGCGACCGCGTTCTCTGTTGCCTATCAACCAATCCCGGTCATTACCGAGACCATGGCAGATTGGTTCGGTCAAGCTGTACAAGTGACACGTTACCTGAGTGTCGAAGACCCCGAATTCACAACCCTGCCGGTGGAAGTGATGGGTGACGGATACGCCGTTCTGCTCGGCAATCATGGACCGATCACAGTGGGAAGAACACTCGACCATGCCCTGGAGCGGGCTGTAACTCTTGAAGAAGCCGCACGAACGTATTCGATCGCGAGAACAGTTGGCAAACCTGTTTCGGTAACCGAAGAACAGGCGCGTGCATCCTTTGATTATTACCATAACCGTTATGGACAAAAGAAACTCTAGGAGTTTGTGGTGCTGGAATTCAATGAATCCTTGATCGCATTTGACCTGCAGGCAAAAGACGCAAAGGAAGTAATCGATCTTTTGGCTGGGAAGATGCACGCGCAGGGACTGGTCGCCGCAGGCTATGGCGCACAGACCTGGGAGCGTGAAACGCTCCATCCAACTGGGTTACCAACCAATCCTTTCTGCATCGCCTTCCCACATGCGGACGCAGATGGGGTGAGTCGCTCTGCCCTCGGAGTGGCGGTCCTGCGTGAACCTGTGACATTTCAGAACATGGCAGACCCCGACGAGGGTCTGGATGTAGTGCTTGTCTTTATGCTGGCAAATCGCGATCCGGAGGAGCAAATTCAAACACTTAGAAACCTGGCGGTTCTGTTCGGTCAGCCTGAAAAATTAGTTGAATTGCGGGACCAGACTACTCTGCACGGGGTTGAATCCTGGCTGAGGTGTGAGCTCTGCCTGAGTTAAGGATACAGAGGATGGGCTGTTTTCGAGAAGGAGGAAGGCTGCTGGAGATGCTTCAATTTGTTCGTCCTGATAGTCGACTATTGTGCACGGAGGTAAACAGTATATGAGTAGATTGATCGTAGTTGCATGTGGTGCAGGAATTAATACATCAACAATAGCTGAGGATTCCATAAAGGAGCGTGTTGCCAAGGAAGGGTTTGCTGATGTTGAAGTCAAGCGGATCTTAATGGCTGACATCGATGGCTTCCTTGGCCGTTCGGATTTGATTATGGTTGTCTCCATGATGAAAATCTTCCGCACCTTTCAAGTACCCGTTTTTCAAGGCATGCCTTTCCTGATCGGCTCGAAACAGGAAAAGGATGTGCTGTTAGATAAGATCGTCGAAGCAATCAAAAAAACATAATCTGGACCTCTAGTCCAGACTCAAATTGCAAAGGAGTATTCAAAATGGGATTCCTATCTACTGCTGTTGGTTGGTTCTTGAGTCTCGGCTCATCAGTGATCGTAATGATCGTTCTGATCATCCTGGGTTTGGTCTTTCGGGTGGGTTGGCAGAAAGCGGTCCGTGGCGGCATCACCACAGGCGTTGGTCTGGCCGGCTTATTCCTGGTGGTCAATGTGATCGTCGGTGCCTTGCAGCCAGCTGTGGCCGAAATGGCCACCCGCTTTGGTGTGGAAAAGACACTTGTCGACGTAAACTGGGCTGATGCGGGCATTGCCTGGGGTTGGCCCGGTGTGGCTGGCCTCATCGTGTCGATCCTGGTAGTCAACATCCTGATGCTTGTGCTCAAACTGACCAAGACCCTCTGGACCGATGTCTGGTCCTACTGGCATGGTTCTGCTCTCGCCGGCTTCGTCTGGGCGCTCACGGGCGGGAACGTTTTGCTTGGCATCCTGGCGGGTGTCTTGTATCTGGTGGCGGGCAGCCTGATGAGTGATCTAACCGCCAAGAAATACCAGGAATTCAATGATATGCCCGGTATCGGTGTTCCCTGCGGTACCACCGTACAGGCCAGTCTGTTTGCTATTCCGGTAGTATGGCTGCTGGATCGCATTCCCGGACTCAAGGATTGGGATGCATCTCCCGAAGGGATCAAGAATCGCTTTGGTCTTGTTGGTGAGCCAGGTGTGCTTGGCTTCATCCTCGGCGTAGTTATCGGTATCTTCGCCTATGGTACGGGAACTGGTGACCTGGGCATTGCCAAGATCCTTGGCTTGGGCATGAATGTCGC
>JANMSY010000541.1:0-4607 GCA_031389865.1 Anaerolineales bacterium
ACACGATGAACTTCTCGTCAAAGCGCGGCGTGTAGTCGCGGCCCTTTTGCTGCTGGGTGGGGTAGCCGAAGACAAGCATGCAGATCGGGAAGACGTATTGTGGCAGGTTGAGCAGTTCCCTGTGAGTCTCATATTGTTCCATGATGTCACCGATGTAACAGGAGCCGATCCCAAACGACTCGGCCGCAATGACCGCGTTCTGTGCCGCGATCAGGGCGTCACAACTGGCAAGGAACAGGTCACTCTGCTCGGGCTTTTGCAATGTCAGGTTTCGCTGCGCACAAAGCTCCTCCACGCCTGAGGCGAGGAAGTAATCGTACCAGCGCTGGTAATCTGCCAGGAATATCCAGACCATCGGCGCCCGCGCGATGAATGACTGGTTGTCGCAGGTGACCGCCAGCTTGTCCTTCATCGTCTGATCTGTCACATCCAATATCGAATACAACATCAAATTCCCCGCGGTGGGTGCGCGCAGCGTGGCTTTGACGATCTCCGCCCGCACCTCCCCAGGGATCTCCCGCTCCTCATACGCCCGCACCGACTTGCGTTTCATCAATACATTCATAACCTGGTTCATTTGCCGCTCCCGTTTCTTCGAAGTTGCTTTAATTGTACAACCATTACAGCCTGACTCAACTGTAAGTGCATAGCCTGTCCCATGTTTTATAATCCATGCGATGCTCACGTACCTGCAAAACATTGTCAAGCTGACCCACGGCGACTTCACCCTATCGCCGCGGCTTGCGGTCTATTACGTGACCCTGCAATGCAATCTCAACTGCACCTACTGCGAAGATTTTGGCTCGCGGCGTAATCATCTGGTCACACCAAACGCCACACTTGAAGATGCAAAACGAATATTGAAGGTCATCCGCACGGGAGTTGACCGTCTGTGGCTGACAGGCGGCGAGCCGTTGATGCATCCACGGATTTTGGATTTGCTGGCGTACGCACGTGATGACCTGAATTTTCGCGAGATCAGTCTCATCACCAATGGGACGCTTCTACATTCCGTCATTGCGAGGAGTACCGGCGACGAAGCAATCTCTTCTTTAAGTGGGGGATTGCTTCTGGCGGAGGATAGCCGCCCTCGCAATGACATATTGTCTCTATTGGATAGATTGATCATCAGCCTCGACTCTGCCGACCCCAAGGCGCTTAACATGGTCAGTGTGCCGGATGCGTATGCAGAGACGGTCATTGCCAATGCGCGCCAGGCTGCATCCCTGCAAAAGACTCACAACTTCAAGTTGATCCTCAATGCTGTCATCACGCCTGAGACGTTACCGTCCATGGATAAATTGCTGGCATTCTGTATGGAGAACAACGCCCAAATTTCATTCTCTCCTCAGTCGGTCAATAATTTGCCGCGTTATGAACTGGTCACTTCGCCCGCGTATCGTGCCTTCATTGAAAAGGTCATCCAGCTCAGGAAGGAGGGCGCGCCGATCCTGGGGAGCCTCTCTTATTTCAAGACTCTCCTCGATCAAACGCCCTACGAATGTTATCCGACCCTCGTACCGCGCATCATGCCTGATGGCTGGCTGGCGTATCCATGCAGGCCGATGGAGAAGGCGGGCAGTGAGCAGGGTGGACGTGCCGTCAATCTGCTGCGTGTGCAGACGTGGGATGAAGCGTGGAGAATTGCAACGGAAAAATTCGGGGAAGCGCCCACCTCCTGTGTATCCTGTTTTCAGCAATGCTATGCAGAACCATCACTCATGCAGGCACATCCATTTGAGTATTTGAGCGAACGATTGCGCGGGAATGATCCGGGTGTTTATGCACCAGGCTGATCAGGATTCCAAAGTCTTTGCGGAGCATCCCCCCGGGACCAGACTTTGGAGTTCCGAAGACGGGAGTCGTCGGAATCCCGATGTCATCGTCATCGGCGGAGGCATGGCAGGTTTAAGCGCCGCGCTGCATCTTGCGGAGCGTGGACTGCATCCGTTGATATTGGAAGCGGACGAAAAATTTATTGGGGGACGGCTGGCAGGCGGGGAAACCGTCAGGATCGGTGAGCATTCATTCCGATTGGAACATGGCGTACACGGCATCTGGTCGCAGTATCGAAACCTGCAGGCCATGCTGGCGCGTCATCATCTGCGCCCGGTCTTCGTCCCTGCCCGGGAGGAGAACTGGATCTATAAGGATGGCAAGTTTGTGGGCATGGCTCCCGTCGGTTCCACGATCCGCCGCTCGTTCATCCCGCCTCCATTCCACTATTTGCAGTTATTTCTGCGCGGCAAATTTTTATGGATGCTTGACCTGCGAGATTGGGCGTCGCTGATGAACGTATGGTCGGGATTAATGATGGCAGTGGGCATCGATCCGTTTGCAGAGAATCAGCCCATGGAGGGAGTCACGCTCGGGGATGTGACGAAAAAATGGTCGCCGGCGCTCAAGTCGCTGTTCCTCGGGCTGGCCCGCAACGGACTCTCCTCGCAACCTGATGAGGTGTCCATTTCAGGCTTTATCGCGTTCCTGCGCTTTTACACACTGCTCCGTCGCGATGCGTGGATGTTCTCCTATTTACCCGAGGATGGCGGGACCAGCATTTGCGAACCGCTGGCAGCCCGGGTGGAGGAACTCGGAGGCAGAATCAGGCTCGGGTCCCGTGTGAAGCGGGTTGTTCGGGAGGGTGACTCATGGCGCGTGGTGTGTGAAACACCCGAGGGCGAAGAGTCCGCGTGCGCGGGGGATGTCATCCTGGCGGCTGATCCAAATCATGCAAAGAAAATTTTGTGTGCGAGCTTCGGTGAACGCGTGGATGAATTGTTCTTCCCGCGCGCATTATCGAACGCGGTCATCCGTTTGTGGTTTGATGTGAAGCCGCGCGCGACTGCCGAGGCGGGGATCTTTACCGGCGATTTCACGGTGCATAATTATTTCTGGCTGGACCGTATCTATAACCCGTTCCGCCGCTGGGCGCGTGAGACGCATGGGAGCGCCCTGGAAGTGCACGTATATGGCCCGCCTGAGACGCTGGCGCAACCGGATGCAACACTGCTCGCACATGCAATTTCAGATGTGCAGCAGGCCTGGCCCGAACTACGCGGCCATCGCATTGGGCAGCATTTGCAGAGAAACCCTGAGACGCATACCCTGCCCGCGCTGGGGGCGAAGGAAAAACACCTGGGGATCGAAACGCCGTGGGAAAATCTATTTTGTGCAGGTGACTGGGTGAGGCACACTGCGCCGGCCTTCTTTTTGGAGCGCGCCTGCCTGACCGGCATCGAAGCCGCGAACGCCGTGTTGACCTCGCGCGGTCTGCAGAAATGGGCTTTGCTGGAGTATCTGCCCGCGGAGCCGTTCGTGGCATGGATCGAGAAGTTAATGAAGATGGGGAGAAAAAAGAGGAAACGGAGAACTGCTGATCGTTAGCATTTGTTTCTCCTCATGCAGTGACGGAGTGTTCGCCGCCCTATCCAGGAATCCAGCGTTTAAGCAGTGAAAGATATTGAATTGAAAACACATTTGCACTATACTGAATGCAAATGTGTTGTGTATAGAATGCGGGGGATGCGTGGGGAATTTATGAACACAGGTTGCAGATGGTGGCTGATACCTGGCTGATACCTGGCTGAGCGGCCCGCAATGTTACACCACCCTGGTCATAGCGATGATTCTGACAGGACTATTCTTTACCACGAATATCGAGGCTGTATGCATCGAAAACCCCATATACTTTTTGTTCTGTCTGCCCTGCTCTTAACGATGTGCAGGAGCTATAGTGAAAGGGAGCTTGCCAATCCCATGGACGGGTTGAGCTGCCGCTCGTACACAGGTTATTTCGAACAGGGAATGGGCACTTCGCGGGGCATTGAGTGCTACTATACCTGTCCCGATGGTACTGTGGGGCCCTTTGACTTTGAGGGTGATCCCTCGCTCTCTGCAACAAAAGGAGATCTCGATCGACAGTTCTGCAGCATTGCTCCCCAATTTACTCCAACAGAACCTGCTGCCACTCTGCCTCCGACCCGCATGGCATCTCCCACGATACAGGCTTCGGCCACGATTGCAGCATCTTCCACGGTGCAACCCGCCCTCCTGACTGGCAGTGCGCCGATGTGCGACCTCGGTGTCAACTTGATCAATTTCAGGATCGTGAACGCTGCCCCGGACCTAACGGGAAAAACCCTGGATGTTCAGATTCAGGAGCACGAGAGTGCCTGCTATGTTAATCCCACGAATCGTTCCCTGCTGACCTGCTCGATCCCGGACGATATCATCTTTCCTGCCAGGATCGTTGTCAGTCTGGATGGTGCTGTGGTGAATGATTTCGTGTACGGCGGCATCGGATGTTCGATCTTAACGACACTGACGCCGGCTCCGGCTCCAGAGGTAAACGGCTCTCCCTGATGCGAATGATTCGAAAGGATGACGCGGCAGCAATCGTTAAGGGATAGGCTGACCTGCACATATAAATCCTGCTGTCTCAATGTAGAAGTCGCCTTAAGGAGGTGGACTTTTGCGCAGCACCCTTTGGGGCTGTCGCTGCCGTTACTCATCGTGTGCGCCAGGTTTGAGTATAAGGGAATGGATTTCAATAAAGTGTTTATTCATTCCAGCAAGCCTTTTACTCTATTGGTCAAATACACGTCCAA
>JANMSY010000147.1:0-6782 GCA_031389865.1 Anaerolineales bacterium
AGGGAGGCCAGAACGATCATTCCAACGGTGAAATTCGAAAGGTTGGCCGTGGCACCACGAAATGCAGGGTTCCACATTTCAATGCCGATGATGGTCAGGATTGTTACGGCTGCGGCTGTCAATACCTGCCATCGCGAGGCCCGCGGGAAGACTAGGAAAGCCAGTAGGGTGGTCAGGGTGATTAAATAGATGATGACAACCGGATGGATGTTCCTGAGTACGAGCACGCCAAGGATGGAAGGGATGATCAGGTTGGCCGATACCAATAACCATATTCCCAGAATAAAGCGATGGCCACGGATCAGGAAAAAACTGATTGCGCTGACGACAAACATCAAAATTGTGATGGGCAGGAGAACCGTATCTTCTATGGCAGCTTGCCCCTGCTGGATAAAGAATAAGGTATAAGTCGAGTAGCTAAAGAAGGCCAGGCCGATAATGGTAAAAATTCTAGCCGCCCATAGGCCGATTAACTTTTGTTTTTCTTCTACTACAGTATTTTTTGATTTAAGTTGTTCACTCATGGCAAACCTCGCTTCTTTTCTTCAACAGTGATCTCTCTGCTGGTTTTCTTAATTGCGGCTGATTTCATGGCCGTCATTCTGGTGGTTTGTTCCTATATTGGCGCTAACCCGTGACGCGCCGAGCGCCAGACCAATTTCGCGGATGGCGGTTTGCAAGGTGTCATCCACTGTAGTGGTACGCTGGATCTTTTGACCGATGGCATTGACGAGCGATTCCAAGTCGGCTTGCGCCTTGGATTGTTCGAACGAGCGCACATTTTGAATGGAGGTGGCGACTTGTGCCGCCAGTGTGGTCTGGATATTGATATCTGACTCTGTGAAGCGTCCAACTTGATCAGACTGCACATCGAAGACACCGGTCACTTTACCGCCGACGATCATCGGCACAGCCAGCTCGGAGCGTGTATCGGGCAGCAAGACGTTTGGCAGGAAGTCTGGAGCCTGCGTCACATCATTCACGGTTACGCCATGGCGTTCCCGTGCGGCGCGGGCAACGAGGGATTGCTCACGGTTCAGAGGAATCGAGCGCCCTTCTGCCACCATGACGCGTCCCGGTTCCCCCGCGCCGGCGGTCAATACAAGATTCTCACCTTTGTCGTCGAGTAGATAAATGTGAGAGTGGTACAGTTGAAAACGTTCTTTTGTCAGATCCACCACTTCTTGCAGCAGTCTTTTTGATTCCAGGATCGTAGCGGTCGCGGTACCCACTTCAGATACGAGTTCCAAATCTCTAGTACGCTCTACCACGCGCCGTTCGAGGGTACTAAATGCATGCGATAGTTCAGCACTCATTTGATTGAATGTTTCAGCCAAATCTTCGATCTCGTCATTTGTATGGATACGCAAAGGACTCACAGTCTGATCGACATCAGGATTGTTTTGCCGCTGTGCAATCAGTTCCGCCCACTTGGTGATTTTCTGCAGCGGGCCGGTAATGGATTGGGAGAAGAAGAACAGGACCACGCTTGCAATGGCCAATACTACTAAGGAAAGGAAAACAAGGTTATTCTGTAACTGCACCGCCGGTTGGAAAAGTTCATCCTGAGGATGGACAAGTCCTAACGACCAGCCAGTGTTCAATCCGATAGGCTCGTAGGCGACAAAAACCGCTTTCCCGCGGGGGTCTAGAAGATCCACGAACCCAGATTTTCCAGTCGTCATTTCATTGATCAGGTTATTCCAGCGGACCGCCTGCTCTGCGGAGTCAGAAACCAACAGGTTGTCTTCCATGATCCGGTATTCACCACCCTGGTCTCCAATCCCTAGTATGACTCCATTCGGGTCGATCAAAAAGGCATAACCTTGCTTTCCCACTTCGATCTGCCGCACGATCTCCTGGGTTTGCGAGAAGGCGATGTCGGTTGTGGCAACGCCTTTCACTTGTCCGAAATCATCATAAAATGGTACGCTCCACGTCACCATCCAAATATTTCCACCACCTGCGTCAAAATAGGGCGGGGAAAGAATAATTCCACTTGCTTCCTTTGCGAGCTTGTACCAATCCTGTGATGGATAGTTGTATTCAGGGGTTCCAAGTTGGGTAAACTGAAGCGACCCGTCATTGGTTCGATTGTAATATGGTGCCCAGTAGAGAATATCGGATCTGAATTGGTACGGCTCATAGGCAATGGTTGAGCCGACCACTTGCTCATTCTGAGCGAGCATTTGCGAGATTGCTTGCTTGCTGCTGGACTCGTCAAGGTCCACAGCTTTCGCGACGGTGCTGAGGTCGATGGCCATGCCTCGGGTCCAGGTCAGATGCGAGCGGATGCTTTCAGCCCGAAGCAAAGTTTCAGTCTCCAGGTGGTTCTTCAGTGTTTCAGTCAAAGTAGACCTGGACACGTTCACGCTGAGGATCGTTACACCCAGGAAGGACAGAAACAATAGGCTAATAACCACCAGGGGCAATTTGGCCCGCAGGTTAAATCGATGTTTGGGGCGTGACACAGCAACGGGCTTTACGCCGTCGTCATTGCCTTCCTGAGATGGGTTGCTCTTCATATTCATTATGCTATCTCCTGTTCGTGCTGCGGCCGGTTGAAGCGCTTGCTTGCTGGAACACGGCAGACTGCGATAAGGCAAGTGCTCTTTAATTATCCTTGTGTATTGCGA
This sequence comes from Anaerolineales bacterium, assembly GCA_031389865.1. Taxonomy (GTDB): domain Bacteria; phylum Chloroflexota; class Anaerolineae; order Anaerolineales; family Villigracilaceae; genus Defluviilinea. The sequence goes on from JANMSY010000147.1 coordinate 2,637, forward strand.
TTGCCGACTCGGTGCGATCAAGCGTGACCGCGGTTGGTTTTTGCCCGAGCGCGCGGCCCAACTCCCGGGTGGCGATTTGCAGCGCGGATTCGATCGTGGTTGTGCTTTGGATTCTTTGAGTGATCTGATTGATGGCTTGCTGCTGCATGGCCTGTTTGCGGTTGAGTTCCTCCAGGTTGCGGCGTTCGGTCATGTCACGGGCAAAGGCCAGCACGCCCCAAACTTTGTTATCGGCATCCCGGAGCGGCACCTTCACCGTATCGAAGACACGGATATTTCCATCAATGGTAACAAAATCATCCGGGATCTGCTTGGGCACGCCGCCATCCATTACACTCCGGTCATCAGCCCAGAAGCCGCGGATGCCCTTCTCTGGATTACCTCTGACTAACTCTTCCGGGAAACCCAGTTCGAGATCGTTCCTGCCAATGAAATCGGCAATCGGAATGTGCAGGGAGTTTGCATACCCCTGGTTGACCAACTGGTAACGATGATTCTGATCCTTGATAAAGATCCAGTCATCCGTCGAGTCGATCACGTTGCGGGTCAGTTTTTCGGCTTCTCGCACTTTATCATAGGAGCGCGCATTTCCCACAGCAACGGCCACCTGGTTGGCAATGGATTGCAATACCTCAACATCTTCCTGTTGCAAACCGTCTGTGACGGTGTGCTGAACATCCAGCACACCGAGTACCTGGTCACCAATGGAGATCGGGATGGCCACTTCAGATTTGGTCTCAGGCAGGAGCGGGTTGGGCAGCCAGTTGGCATCTTGCAAGGTGTCTGACACGAGCACGGCTTGATTGCTCTCTGCGGCGCGTCCCACCAGACCTCGTCCTTTTGCGACTTTGTGGAATTGAGCCAGCATTTTTTCTCCGGCTTCACCCGTGCCGCCTGCCATGACCAAATTTTCGTTTGCTTCATCGTAAAAGTAGATTTGAGTATGATAGTAGCTGAAGGCGTTCTTTACCTGATTCACCACCTCGGTCACCAGTTCCTTCTGGTTAAGGATGGTGGAAAGACGGCGGCTGACTTCGGTGGAGGTTGCCAGCGCTTTGGTACGGTCGGCCACACGTTGTTCAAGAGAACCTTGGACAACCTTTAATTCGCGGTTACTCGCCGCCAATTCTGCCTGTGCCATACGGCGCTGGTTGTTGTTGATGACGAGGAAGACGATGATAGAGATCAGTAAAATAAACCCGATCAGAACACCCCAGATTGCACCCATGTTCTCTTCGTAGAAGGAGACCGGGCGGTCCAGGACGATGCTGTCTTTGGGAAGGCTGGATACTTCGATCCCCCACTTCTCCATGACCTTGTAATCGAACATATACTGACTTTTCACCTGCTTGTCAACCGGAATGCTGGCAGGGTCTTCCCCGGCAAGAATACGGAGCGCTAGTTTGGCTCCTCGTTCCCCTTCTGTATAACCACTGGTTAATTTGCCGCCGACAATGCCGTAGCCCAGGCTGAAATCCCATGCCCCGTAGACTGGGACGGAACTGCTCTCTGCAATTAGGGATGTAAATTGATCATATTCGAAGAAGTTTTTGGCTTTGTCGTTAAAGAAGATTGTCAAAAGTACCAGACTATCCTGTGGCAGAGCCCCAACTCGTTGACGAACCTCATCTATTGTTGCATCTTCGAGAAATTCGAAGTTGATTTGTGGATATTGGGGAATAACCGCCTCAACCTCTCTATGAATGTTTTTGCCTGTGACCGATAAATCATCAATAACAATGATGTTGCGAACATCAGGGTGAAGTTCCAATGCAAGATCGATGGTGCTGCGGATGTCTGCTTCTTCGCTGATGCCTGTAAAGCGCTCATAGCCTTTCAATCGCGTTTCATCGAAGTAGTTGGCGCCGACAAAAACAACAGGGACATTCGGGAACAAGGTATTGGCATTTTGGAATAGGAAATTTAATGCCGCATCGTCGGATGACATGACCAGATCGAGATCGGCATCCTTGTATTTAAGTTTGAAAAGCTGATTGACCTCTTCAAGGTATTCCGGGCTATTAAGGCGTTTGGTGTCCAGATATTCAACGCGCAGGGTGACATTGCCTTGTTCCTGGAAAACTGCTGTAATACCTTTTTGAATATCATCCGAAAATTTATATCCCGGATGATACGAATTGATGTACAAAACTTGTTTGCGTTCGCCTTGAGCCTGTGCAAAAGTTGTGCCGCCAGTAGATGAAAATAGCGATAGCAACAAGCTTAAAAGCAAAATAATAAAGGCAAATTTACGCTCTGTTGTGGGGGTCTTTTTATGATTCATTTTTGTGTCCTCTGGGTAGAAATCTCTGCTTCCGATGCTGGCAGGGAGATGCTGAAACAGGTTCCTTTATCCACTTCGCTTTCCACGCTTATTTGTCCGCCATGCTGCTCAACGATGGATTTGACAATGGCCAATCCAAGCCCATTGCCTTCAATGTCTTTCACTGCATCATTGTGGACACGATAAAAGCGGTTGAAAATAAACGGCAGGTCTGCGGCGGGAATACCATAGCCGTTATCCTGTATATCGATCTGTAAGGTATGGTCTTGCACCTTTGACAAAATGCTGACAGCGCCGCCTGTGGGTGAGTATTTGAGCGCATTGCCGATCAGGTTGCGCAACAATTGACGTAATTGCAGCGGATCGCCGTTTATCTTTGATAATGTTGAAAGGGGCGTGAATGTAAGTGTTTGTTCCTTTACCTGCGCTTGTGCAGTAAACTCATGGGCCATTTCTGCGAGCAATTTCGCCATTTCCACGGGTTCATGTTTTTGGGTGGCTTCCAGGTCCATTTGCGCGAGCGACATCATATTTTGCACCAGCGCATTCATGGTTTGTGCAGCATCCAGGATGCGGTTTACGAAATCCTTCTGCTGCTCATTGAGCGGGCCGGCAACCCCTAAAAGAGTGCCAAACCCGGAAATGCTGGTGATCGGGTTCTTTAGATCGTGAGATGCCGTAGCGATGAACTCATTCTTCACTTGATCCAATTCTTTAAAACGGGTTACATCGTGCAAAATGGCAACCTGACCGCCATCTTCAATCGGAGTGAGGAGTGCCATGAAGGTGCGTTGATCCGCCCATCGTATTTCACTTGACTTTGCTGCACGAGATGAACGCGCCTCATCAAGCAATTTGATAAGCGCATCGTAGCCATGCCCGGCAGGCAGGGGCTGGTTAATATTTGCATTGAAATCAGTAAATAATTTTTCCCCGGCAGGGTTTAATAGGCTCAACCTTCCCTGTTCATCGAACAATAAGATCGCTTCTGCGGCATATTTCAATATTGCGGCCAGGCGTTTCTGCTCCTGTGCCATATTGGAATACAGATTTGCGTTTTCAATCGCGATCGCAGCCTGGCTTGCAATGGCCTGCAAAAGCAATAAATGTTCCGCTTCAAAATAATCCGCCTGTTCATGAGTCAGTACCAACAACCCGAGTAAGGTGTTTCGCCCAAACATTGGAACAATGGCAGCCGAGTGAAGCAGATTAATTTGTCCTGCCTGCCAGCGCGGATCGAGGCGGGTATCGTTAATGATCAGACCCTGACGACTATCTTCAACCTCGCTTAAAAATGCTTCAAGTTTCGGAAAGTCCATTTCAATATCGGAAGCTGAATAGGTTTTTCTCATGGGAGCGCCGCCCGGATCCGTAATAAGGATATATCCAGAAATTGCCCCCAGGGTTTCCACGGAACGGCGAAGCACAATGGAAAGTAATTCATTGATATTAAGGCGGGCGCTTAACTCTTTGCCGAGCTCTGGCAAAAGGTTCAACTCGCGGTTACGGCGGCGGATGATGTCCTCCGCTTCCTTCACGCGCAGTTTGGAACGAATGCGCGCCATTAGTTCATGGCGGTCAAAAGGCTTGGTAACGTAATCATCAGCGCCCATGTTAAAGCCAGATTGCACGTCTGATGGATCAAGACGTGCGGCAGTAAGAATGATGACCGGGATATGGGCCACAGCAGGATCTGTGCGGATTTCCTGAAGAACCGCAAAACCATCCTTCCTGGGCATGTTGACATCCAACAAAACCAGGTCGGGCAGTTCAGCGCGTACTTTATCGAGCGCTTCCACGCCGTCTTGCGCGCTAATTTGATCGTATCCTTCAACTTGAAGATAGCGCAGTAACAAGGTTAC
>JANMSY010000233.1:0-2757 GCA_031389865.1 Anaerolineales bacterium
TGCCCCATTGGGAGTTGCCTGATTCTGCTAACGAGGGATTGCCAAACCCGTACATGCAGGAGATACACTGGCATTTGCCCCGAATCTGGCGGCTGGATTTGTCAATCCAGCCGAGCATCACGGCGATTCCCAGAGAAGCAGAAAAAACCGGGCGGTAATGATGAGAATGCTCTCATAGTAGATATATCGTAGATATACCCCCCTTTCCAGCGTGGAAACCCATGATGGCCGTAAGACTACAAGACTAAAAAAAGACAGGGGCTCAGTTCAGATTGCCCGTCCTTTTTGATTCACTCTGGCTTGGGCCTGAACCTCCTGGTTACTCCTTCGCCAAGTAATACAGTTGCCTTTTCATACCCTGCGTCCATGGCGATATCCATCGCTGTTTTGCCGTCTTCGCTTTTAAGGGTCAGGTCGGCGCCGCCCAGGAGCAATGTACGTATTATGCCTACGTCCCCATTTTGTGCCGCCGCGTGCAGTGGGGTAAAGCCGCCCTGTTCAGGCACGTTTGGATCTGCTCCATGCTCGAGAAGCATTTGCAGGATCTTTTGGTGTCCGGCTGCCGATGCGGAATGGATGGGCGCGGCTTTGAGTTCATTTTGAGCGGACGAATTGACCGGCGCACCTGCCCTCACCAGATATTCTGCCGTGTCATACTGCCCGAAGAAACATGCCAGTCCCAACGCCTGGAATCCATCCTCCCCATAGGCGTAGACAAGCTCCGGGTCGCGTGCCAGCAGACGGATCACCTGGTTGATCTTGCCAGTGGCTGATGCTTCGAAGATCGTCAGTGTAATGGTTTTATCCGCGAGGAAGGAGGCAATCTCGGGTTCGTGGTGATAGGCAGCGATCAGGATCGGGCTGAGTCCATTCTCCCTGACGTGGATCAGACTCGGATCCACGATGAGCTGGCGTTCCACCTCATATCGGTTGCCCTGTTTGATCGCGTCAAAAAAACTAATGCTCATTCGATTACAGTTTTACCGTTCCTATAAAACAGGTCACCATCCAGGGTTATTTCTGAATCGGCCATATCGCAAAGCATATCCCAGTGCAGGCCTGATTCGTTTTTGCTTCCACTTTCAGGATAACCAGAGCCGACCGCAAAGTGGATCGTGCCGCCGATCTTTTCATCGAAGAGCATGTTCTTGGTAAAGCGCTGGATGCCATAATTCGTTCCAATGCCCCATTCGCCGAGATAACGTGAGCCTTCATCCGTGTTGAGCGCAGAGGTGAGCAGCTCCTGATTCTTACTGGCTTTTTCCCTTACCACTTTCCCATTTTCGAACCACAATTGAATATCATTGATTTCCTGCCCGCTGAAGATGGCCGGATATTTAAAGCAGATCCAGCCGTTCACTGAATTTTCCACGGGGCCGGTGAAGATCTCACCATCCGGGAAATTTTCCCTGCCTGAACACTCAATGAATGGGCGCTCCTTGATGGACAGGGTGATATCCACGTCCGAGCCTTTGAGCACGGCTTTGTCATGACCTTTTAGCCAGCTGATCAACGTTTGTTGTTTGGCACCTTCTGCTTTCCAGAAGGAGACAGGATCATCCTCGTTCAGCATACCCGCGCCATACACGAAATCTGCATAATCGTGCAGCGACATATCCGCCTCCTGCGCCATGGCGTTGTTCGGATAGACAGTAAGCGACCAACGGAACTTCCCTTCAGCAGCGCGCTGAAGGAATTTCTGATTGACAGCAGACTGTGCCTTGCGCGAACGCGCCACACGCGTCGGATCAATGCCGCTCAGTTCGCGGGTGTTCTCGGCAGCCCAGAGATGGATGTAGGCATCGAAGGTATCAACGATCAATGTAGTGACAGGGGAGACATGATCAAGCTGCTCGTCAGAGGCAAACTTGTAGAATGCTTCCTGGGTTCCAGGAACATCATTCGAAATGAAGGGATGTGCGCCTGCCTTGATGATCTCTTCATACACGGCAAGCGTAAGTTCGTTTGCAATCGGGCTTGTGCGCAGGAAGACCTGCTGCCCGGGTTGGGCTGCGATGGAGTAGTGCACAAGCACTTTTGCCAGTTTGGTGACACGGGGATCGGGCATTTCTGCTCCTATGGAAACAGGGATTCGTATTTCTCGCCTGATTTTATCATTTCCTCCATTTGCTCATGATTCAGCTCGAGAAAGTTTTCACATGCCTGAATGACCATTGGCAGAATGCGAATATCACCCGCGGTGCAAAGCCCGCTGACTTCATAGGAGAGCGCAAAATTGACAGCCTGCTGGATCTCATCCATTTGGTCGAACGGTTCATACCAGGTGGTGGCGGTGTGTTTTTTCTCACCCCAGGGCCCCTTTGTGATGGTCTTGATCACCATCGTGCCCACGTCTTTTGCCCTGCATACCGAGATCAGCTCTTTGGCGTGCCGGCTGTATTCCGGGTTTGCCATCTGGACGAAATTCAGCGGGAACAAAACGGAGTCGAAATCGAAACGCCTCAACGCTTCGAGATAGATCTCCGGAGCATCCGCCCCGTGGCCTGTGATGCCGATAAAGTTGATCAATCCCTCCTGACGCGCTTCCTCGAACGCCTCCAGTGCGCCACCCTTCATGGTAATGGCATCCAGCTCTTCGATGGTATTGACAGCGTGAAACTGGTACAGGTCAAAAGACTTGGTTTGCAGGCGCTTGAGGGATTGCTGCATCTCGTTCCAGGCGCCGTCCCTCGTTCGCTCCATCGTCTTACAGCCCAGGAAGAAACGGCCGCGCTCGCGCTGCATCCACGGGCCAAT
>JANMSY010000243.1:0-2228 GCA_031389865.1 Anaerolineales bacterium
GGCTGCAAATCTTTTATTCATTGGATGAGATTCCATCTGGCTGAAGTTATGGGACAGAGCGATTGGAAGATTCGTGAATTTAAGCCAGCCGATGCCGGCAGGGTCGTTGAGATGTTAAATGCAGATGGTTATCCGCGTGCAGTTGTGGATGGCGCTGGGAATGTGCGTCTCATACGTTATGTTCCCATAACGAGCAATAAAGTTGTCGCTGAAAACCGGCAGGGACAAGTTGTCGGCTACGCATATCTTGCAGACAAGGAGAGCAGCTTCATTTTTGAGACAGGAGGCGGAGTCCACGCTGAGCATTGGAATTTGGGCATTGGTTCCAGCCTCCTACGATGGGCGCAGGAAGAAGCTGTTCGATTGAGTAAAAATGCACCGGATGGGGTTAAATGTGTATTGCAGGCAAATATTTTTGAAAACGAACTGGAATCCAGACAGTTATTCGAGGATAAGGGTTTCTCAAAAATCCGTGAATGGGCACATTATGAGACCCAATTGAACAATGTCCCGATACCCATCACCTTGCCGGAAGGAATGAGCATTCGTTCATTCGATCTGGAAAATGATTGGAATATTGTGGGTCCAGTAATGGATAAGGCTTTCCTGGATCATTGGGGCTCATTCTCTCTGCCGCAATCCGAAAGTGGGGAGCCGGAAAATGAGAATGCAGAGAGTGAAATTCCGCAGGATTTTTCCTATTCCAACTCAGAAGGCTATTGCTTCATCATGCTTGCAGGGGAGGAAGTGGCAGGTGGGATTTTGTGTAATGCCAAGCTGGTTCAACACAAAAATGCAGGCCGGGTGGGCAGTATTTTTGTGCATCCCAAATATCGCAGGCTGGGTGTCGGTAAAGCCCTGATACTTACAGCTTTTCGCGCCTTCCACCAGAATAATGTGCGCCGCATCATCCTCGATACAGATTCACAAAGCTTTACAGACTCATCAAAATTCTATACCAGCCTTGGCATGAATAGCTACCGCCATGAGTACCTCTATGAAAAGGAAATCCGATCTGGCAGGGAAATACGGCGTCTTGAAAATAGCTGAAAATATTCTTAAAAACGGCGGTTTTTAACCGCCGTTTTTTATTCCCACTATTCCTGTCCAAAATATGACAACAAGCATGGGTATTTAAGTCATTCATAACTAACCTGCACGTGTCAACAGGGATAAACTTGTAAGGATAGAGAAATTCACAGGTTTATGCCTGTTTTCAAGGAGTTAGTATGAAAAAACCAGTAATCATGATAGATGGCAATGAAGCCACAGCATCGGTCGCACATCGTTTGAGTGAAGTGATCGCAATTTACCCGATCACTCCGTCCTCAGGCATGGGCGAATTCGCGGATGAATGGTCAGCCAAAGACAAAAAGAATCTCTGGGGCACCACCCCACTGGTGATCGAAATGCAGTCTGAAGGTGGCGCTGCGGGAGCCGTGCATGGTGCTCTCCAAACAGGTGCGCTGACAACCACGTTCACTGCTTCGCAGGGTCTGTTGCTGATGATCCCCAACATGTACAAGATCGCTGGAGAACTTACCAGCACAGTCTTCCACGTGGCTGCCCGGGCCATTGCCGCACATGCCCTGTCGATTTATGGTGACCATCAGGATGTGATGGCTGTCCGACAGACGGGCTGGGCTTTGCTCTCATCTGAATCCGTACAGGAAGCGCAGGACTTCGCTGCCATTGCCCAGGTGGCAACGCTTGAGTCGCGCGTCCCCTTCCTACACTTCTTTGACGGCTTCCGCACCTCACATGAAGTAACGAAGATCGTCCCGATTTCGGATGAAGAACTCCGCCTGCTCGTGGATGATGATCTGGTCCGTGCTCATCGGGCGCGTGCCCTCACCCCAAATAATCCCGTTTTACGCGGTTCTGCACAAAACCCCGATGTCTACTTCCAGATGCGCGAAGCATCAAACTCCTACTACACCGCGACTCCTGGCATCGTACAGACAGCCATGGACAGGTTTGCAAAAGTCACTGGCCGTCACTACAATCTGTTCGATTACTTCGGTCATCCCGATGCAGAACGCGTAACAGTCATCATGGGCTCAGGTGGGGAAACAGCCATGGAGACTGTAAAACATCTCGCGGCCAAAGGTGAAAGAGTTGGCGCTTTGTGCGTGAGACTCTACCGTCCATTCTCAGTGGAGCACTTCCTTAAAGCGCTTCCCCTGAGTGTTAAATCCATTGTCGTTCTTGACCGAACCAAGGAACCA
>JANMSY010000251.1:0-2526 GCA_031389865.1 Anaerolineales bacterium
AGATGCACAGCGGACATCACACCTGCGAGTCGTTCGCGTTCGTGGGCTATGAGGCGTTCGAGAAGTGGGCGAAGACGAAATACGGCGCACGTTCCGTTGACTACGACGCGATGAAGGAAGACCTGGCGTGGCGTATGGTGCGCGGGCTGGAGAAGCACGTGCCCGGGTTGAGCAAACACATTGTGTATTACAGCCTTGGCACGCCGCTGACGAACGAACATTATCTCAACGCGACACGCGGCAATTTATACGGCATCGACAAACGCCCGTCGCAGGTGGGACCGTGGGCCTTCTCGCCGCGCACCGAGTTCGACGGCCTGTACCTGTGCGGCGCAAGCACGCTCAGTCACGGCGTGGCAGGCGTGACCCAATCGGGGATCAATGCGGCGAAGGCGGTGCTCCACTGCCGCACGAGTGAACTGTTGAAACAGAACGGCCCGAGCCTGAAGTTCCTACCATCGGAGGATGTAAGCGCGTGGCCCGAGCATTTGAGGAGGAAGATGGAACGCGGCGAGATCGCGACGGAGGACGAGGAGAAGGAAGTGTGATTATGGCAGGGTGCTATAATTACAAAATGCCGCATGATTTACCTTGCTTTTCATTGCAGTATGAAACCTCAAATCGTATCTCTCAGCAAAGTTACTTATTAGACAGGCGGCAATTGCATGGATATTGGTGATATCCGCTTTTACAAGGAACGCTGGAAGGCCGTCGAGGAAATCGAACGGCAGGAGTTGCGTGCCCTGACGCCAAGACGAAATTGGAAGCATCTTAATTCCATTATGCGGCGGGCAAAGCGTCTTGGTATCCCACACGGCAGCAGCGATGGGGAAATAGAAGTTTTCGAACGATGGGCAAAAATCCGAAAGTATTATGGATATGAATCAGCCTGACCATCTTGAACCACTTCTTGATGCGTTGGATGCTTTGCAGCGTCTATTGTCACGTTTTGGCGACCAGGGAGTAATTATCGGCGGAGTGGCGGTCAGTATCCTCGGCAGGGCACGCTTCACGGAAGATGTAGATGCCATGTTCCTGCTTTCCATCAGGGAATTGCCTCGCCTTTTGCAAATTGCAAAAGAAGAAGGGATCGAACCACGGGTTGAGGATGCAGCTGAGTTTGCACGCAAAACGCGAATTGTGCTTTTGAGACATACCTTAACAGACACAAGCATAGATATATCTCTGGGGGCGTTACCGTTTGAAGAGGAAATGGTCCAACGCAGTGTATTACATGAAGTAGATGATACTTTACAGTTGCGCCTCCCAACCCCCGAAGATCTGGTCATCATGAAAGCAATTGCCCATCGTCCCAAGGATTTGGAGGATATTCGAACGATTGCAGACAAATATCCAAACATGGATGCAAAACGAATCGAGACGTGGGTCAAAGCATTTGGAGAAGTATTGGAAACTCCCGATCTCTGGGATTTAATTAAGTCCTTGTTGCATAATTAAAGAAACTATTTACGGTCCGCTATTCCTACAGTCGGACGGCAAAGCCGCCCGACACGTGGCCCGAGCATTTGAGGAAGAAGATGGAACGCGGTGAAGTGGCGAGGGAGGAGGAGAAGGAAGTGTAATAACATTAACGGAAAAATTATTATGCGGTCAAAGGTGTTAAAATAAGAAGCACTCCCAACAGGAGGGAACATTGCCCACACCATTTTCTCAAACAAGATTACTCGTCAGTCAGTTGTTAGTTGATACCCAAAATCCGCGGCTTCCTGAGATGAAACAGAGTCAGGATGATGCAATTCGGTTGATGCTGAAAACACAAGGAAATAAAGTTTTTACTTTAGCACAACATTTGGCACACAATGGGCCAAATCCAGCGAGTTTACTAATTGTAATTCCAGCCTCTGAGATTGAAGAAAAGTATTATGTTTTAGATGGAAATCGCCGCCTAACTGCTTTAAGGATACTTGAACGCCCAGAACTCGCTAATGATATTCTTGACAAAATGATATCGCAGAAAATCAATGAATTATCGTTAATTTATGGAAGCCAACCAATTACTGAGTTTGAATGTGTTGTTTTCAAAGATCGAGAACAAGCTGACCCTTGGATTCAGCTTATTCATCGAGGAGAAAGCCAGGGGGCAGGTTTGGTACGATGGGACGGTCAAGTTGCCGCAACATATGATGAAAGAAAAGGTATCGGTGAAAGAGGAGCACCCGCCGCTCTTCAAATTCTTGATTTAATAAAGGATCATAAAGCTATATCTAAGAAAACCCGTGAAAAAATTGAGGGTGGTAAGTTTCCAATTACTAACCTAACGCGTTTAATTAACACCCCTTATGTACGAAAAAAGATTGGCCTCGATATAAAAAATGACATTGTTGAATCGTTTGAGGATAAAACCGTTAAGAGCCTGGCCCAAATAGTGGAAGATTTTGGTGCAGAGAATAAAACAGTAACAGATATAAAACGTTTAGATCAACGAATCGAATATATTGACAAATTATTTGACCCTTCTCCTGAAAAAGATGATAGGCTGGATGTCGATACTAAAAACGAAACATT
>JANMSY010000255.1:0-3948 GCA_031389865.1 Anaerolineales bacterium
CATTGTTTCGGCCAGATGAGAAAAGACTCACATGCGAAAATAACCCTGTAAGGAAAACCGCCTTCACCTTGTCCATTTGGTCGGCGAAATCATGTATGTTCCAAATGCACAGAAAATAATTACTGAAACACTTACGTCATGGGACCGTGAGTCCGCGGCGCTGCACCGCCTCGGTGGCCTGGAGTAGCGTCTCGGTCACATTCACGATGACCATCTCGTAGATATTCCCTTTCCGAAAAAAGTGAATGCCCTGCTTGCCGAGCCTTGTCATATTTCGCCTGAGACTGGCTGGATCAGTTGTTATCTGCAAGAAGACGGGGATATTGAAAAAGCGATTGAGTTACTCCACCGTTCGTATGAAATTGCATTGAAGCAAAAGCAACGTTAGGGTCGTGCAAGTTTATCCAGCGCCTCTTTTGCAAGCGCATGTAATTCGCGGTCGCCGCGGGCTGCCATGATCTCTTGCAGAACCGGCACAGTGCGCAGGTCTTTTATTTCCCCCATTGATTGTATAACCTGTTTTCTCACTTCCCTTTCGGGATCGTTTAATAGCTCAACCAACACAGGAGCGACGCGCGAATCCTGGATGCGACTCAGCCCGATGATGGCATGGATGCGGATCCACATCTCGGGATGACTCAACGCTTCGGTCAGGATCTGCAAACTGTTCCCGCCAAACTTAGCCAGTGACTCGGCTGATGCCTTTCCCACTTCGTGATGCATATCGTAGAGTGACATGCCCAGAGGTTCGATGGCCCGCGAGTCCCCCAACTTGCCGAGCAGGATCGCGGCAAACTTGCGGACAGTCCCTTCCTTGTCTTGCAGGGCCTCGATCAGTGGGTCTACTGCGGCCATCCCCATTTTTTCAATGGCTAGCAAAAGGTCACCAGTCGCATATTCGCGTTCGTACCACCAAAAGGAATCATGCAGCGCTTCCATGAGATAGGGCAGGGCCGCGGTGTGCTGCGTATTCCCGAGCGCACGCGCAGCTGCCTGACGGACTTCGATCTTCGGGTCATCAAGCAGAATATTCGCGATGTCATCAAATGTGGATGGGTCTCGGAAGAGTCCGAGGGCCAGACACGCCGCAATCCGGACTTCATCTTCCCGATCCTTCAATAAACCCAATAAAGGCTGGATGGCTTTTGTGTCACCAATTTTCCCCAGAGCCAGCGCCGCTCGTGAACGGACGGTAAAGTATTCGCCGTTGAGAGCGTCTAATAGCACAGGGATGGCGGCCCGGTCTCTGCTGATGGCAAATATCTCAGCGACGCGCCCGCGGATGACAGGATGTGCGGTTGTAAGCAACTTAACGAGTGCAGGGGAAGCGGAAGGAATGCGGGCGAGGATCTGCTCATAGTACGGAAGCAGGTTTGCATCCCTGGTTTGAAGCGCTTCGAGAAGCGGCGTCACCGCGTCGCTGCCGAGTCGTATTAACTCTTGAGCGGCGCGATCACGTTTCGTCACATCTGAAAGTTGAGCAATGATGCGCTTGGCTTCGCCTTTTTTTCCGCCAGTGAGCCAGTCCATAAATGTATTTTACTGTGAAACTCGATAGAGTTTGATAGAAAAGTGGATGGAAAATCTCTGATATAATTTTTTGTGGAGAGACAGAGACGTACGCACACCGCCGGGACTTCCCCGGTGTTATTTTGCCTGTATTTTCCCAATTTTAATTCTGGAGCAAAGATGAAGAAGGAACAACTGCTGGATTTGTATCATCAAATGGTTTTGATTCGCCGCGTGGAAGAGCGCGGCGCCGAACTCTACCAGGCTGGAAAGATCGGCGGATTCATGCACCTGTATATCGGACAGGAAGCCGTATCCACAGGGTTGATCGCGGCCCGTGAACCGCGCGACCGCGTCATCACTGCGTATCGCGATCATGGTGTGGCGTTAAACTGCGGCATTCCAGCGGAACAGGTGATGGCTGAACTGCTTGGCAAGGCAACCGGTATGTCGAAGGGCAAGGGCGGTTCCATGCATATGGCGGATACCGAAAAGAATATGTGGGGTGGCCACGCCATCGTTGGCGGCCATTTGCCCATCGCCTCTGGTTTTGCAGTCGGAGACCAGTACGCAGGCAATGACAATGTAACCATCTGCATGTTTGGCGAAGGTGCCACCAATATTGGTTATTTCCACGAAGCGTTGAACCTGGCCAAGACCTGGGGACTGCGCGTGCTGTGGGTCTGTGAAAACAATCAATACGGCATGGGTACCTCAGTAGGACGCGCTTCAGCTGTGACTTCCATTCGACAGAAAGCTGAAGGCTATGGCATGAAGAGCGGCCAGGTGGATGGCATGGACGTGATAAAGGTCTATGAAGCTGCGAGGGAAGCCATGGATTTTGTCCGCACTGAAAGCCAGCCCTATTTGCTCGAAGTGGACACATATCGTTTCCGCGGTCACTCCATGGGCGATCCTGAACGCTACCGCAAACAGGATGAAGTGAAGAAGTGGCAGGAGAATGACCCGATTGGGATCTTCCGCAAGTATTTGCTTGAAAAGAAGACCGCCTCTGCGAAAGCGTTGGATGAGATCGACGCCCGCGTGGAAGAGGAAGTTAACAAGGCAGTTGAATTCGCGGAGAACTCCCCCGAACCCGCCCTGGAAGATTTGTTCAAGGATATTTACGCAGAAAACTAACCACAAACCCCGCAAAACTCAGCGGGGCAGGTGACACGAAGTAACACAAAGGAAAACCTTGGTGCTCCTTTGTGACCTTTCGTGGTGAAGGAATTACTATGGCAAAAATAACCATGCGCGAGGCGATCTCGCAGGCACTTATGGAAGAGATGGACCGCGACCCCGCCGTTTTCATCATGGGCGAAGAGGTCGGTGTTTGGGGTGGAACGTATGCGGTAACGAAGGGATTCTTTGACAAGTATGGGCCGCAACGGATCAAGGATACTCCCATCGCCGAAAATGCGATCATTGGCGCGGCGATCGGCGCCGCCATGGTGGGACAGCGTCCCATTGCCGAATTGATGACCATCAACTTTGCATTCTCTGCAATGGATTACATCGTCAACCAGGCGCCCAAGCTGCGCTACATGTTTGGCGGACAGTTCTCCGTGCCGATGGTGATCCGCGCGGTGGGCGGTGGCGGACGTCAATTGGGTGCGACACACTCGCAGACTCCGGATGCCATCTTTGCACATTTCCCCGGCCTGACAGTTGTCTCGCCTGGAACGCCAGAAGATGCCAAAGGATTGCTCAAATCAGCCATTCGGTCGAATGATCCTGTCTTGTTCATCGAGCACGCAACCATGTATCAGGTACGCGGCGAAGTCCCGGATGGTGAATATCTCATCCCGATCGGGCAATCCAAGGTGCAACGCGAAGGCAGGGATGTCACCATCGTCACCTACTGCAAAGGCCTTGAGCTTTCCATGAAGGCTGCCGAAGAACTTGCGAAGGAAGGTGTCGAAGCCGAGATCGTTGACCTGCGCACGTTGCGCCCGCTCGATATGGAACCCGTTTTGGAATCATTCAAGAAAACGAACCGCGCCATCGTTGTTGAAGAGGGATGGAAATCCTACGGTGTGGGTTCTGAAATTGTCAGTCGCATCTATGAACAGGCGTTTGATTACGTCGACGCGCCGATCATACGCGTCGCCCAAAAAGAAGTACCGCTTCCCTACAACCGCACGCTCGAACAGGCTGCCCTCCCGCAGGTGCCTGATATTGTCGCGGCGGTAAAGGAGGTTTTAAAATAATGTCAGAAACCATTAATATGCCCAAGCTGGGCTTCGACATGGCGGAAGGCACGCTCGTCCGCTGGGTGAAGCAGGTCGGCGAAAACATCAAGAAGGGCGATGTGCTCGCTGAGATCGAAACCGACAAGGCCACCGTTGAAGTGGAATCATCCGCCAGCGGCGTTGTCCTGCAGCACATCGTGGACGAGGGCACATCCGTTCCCATCAATGCGCCGATCGCGGTTGT
>JANMSY010000266.1:0-14225 GCA_031389865.1 Anaerolineales bacterium
TTGGATGCGCCGCGCGGCTGCTTTATCGGTGGGCAGGCCCGGGGTTGGAATGTGAAGCGCCGCATCCAATGGGACCTCCGGCCTGTTGCCGCTCCTTCGGAAGAATCTTGCCCGCAGCCGCATCGCGATCCCCATCAGCCAGGCGATATAGGGACCTGTCCCGCGATATGAGCGGATTCCCTCCAGCGCGGTCATGAATGTCTGCGAGGTCAGGTCTTCAGCATCCTTGTCACTATCGGTATGTGCTCTGTGATAGCGATAGACGCTTGTGATGTGGCGGCGATAGAGTTCGGCAAAGGCTTCAGGATCCGCACGGGCTTCTTGAGCCAGGCGGGCGTCGTCGAGCGAGGGATATTGCGATTGTTGTAGAGTCATGAGGCTGATCAGAAATCTCCCGTATGCAGGCGTACACCTTATACGTGCCAGGGGAGGGCAGAATCGTAACAGGGAAATTGAATAGTTTCTTAGGGGAAATTTATAAAGAAAAAAGCCCCAGAGAGATATATCTCCGAGGCTTTCCTGTTTTACTGATCACTGATTCAGATCATATCCTTCAGGCAACTGGCAATACCAACTCGCTCGTCACCATAATCGCTCAGTCGCCGGTCAGGATACCGCATCTAATCATATTGTACAGTCCCCATACACTACAGACTTTTACCCGTGCTGGCTTTCTTTGCTATAGCCCGGTGGTTGTTCACTGACCGCCGCCGCGTCCGCATGAAGTTGAATTGCCGCTCGCACGACCTCCGCAAGAGCCTGGCGTTTGGCAGTGCGTGAAGTGTCAACGCCTGTAGTCCCTGTGCCTACTTCGAGATAACGAACAACTTGTTCCACCAAGTCATACGCCGGCCCGCGTGGTGGAATGGGAATAATTCTTCCATTCACAATAATAAAACCACCGCCATCCACTGCGATGCCACCAAAGACTTGAGCGAAAATTCCTTCCGTGACGCGTGGGTGTTCTCCTCGCCGCTGATAGACGTGGATCGTTGCCGTTTGTTGCTCCGTATCAATTTCCGTAACATCGATAGCGAAATAATCAATCAGTGAAATAGACGGATCGCCAACCCGAAATTGACTGCCAACCTGCAAGTGCTGACTTCCGCTGGTTGCGGGCATTAGATACGAATGATTGTCGTCAAAACGATGAACAAGCACACAGGCATTTGGAAATGCTGCATCCCACCGTTCGGGCATTCGGAATTCAACTAGATAGGGTCCAATCTGCGCGGCAAGAATACCCGGTAAGTCCTTGCGGTGGAGCGGACGCAACTGCAAAGTAACATTCCATGCACCGGAAGGGGAACTCCACACACGGTTTTCATCCAGCCATCCGCGCGAACGCATATTCCATGAATTGAGTCCGGGACCCGCGGTGTCAAACTCGCGATGTGGTGTCTGCATCCCTGGAAATGCTGCTGTGCTCATCACATCGTACGGGTCTTGATAGTCGTCAGTTGAGCCTTGTAGTCGTGCATGATCCAAACCATATCCGTGCCCCATCTCCTGGCCCATAAGACTTGGCGTAAGCGAGTTTTCATCGCACAGTGCCGCCATACCGCCAATCCAACCGCATAGGTCTACTGCGCCCAAACCCGAGACAACAACTCCCGCATAAGCTGCAAGGTTCACACCGTTGGCAGCGGCAGTGGATTTTGCCAAATCAAGCAAACCATTGCGGTTTAGCTTGCCAGCGGGTTGTGGATATACATTGCCGACATAATCAGAACGATTTGCAGCGAGAGTGTACCAACCAAAGACTTGGCTGCCCGAAATATCAAGCTTGCCATGCGACATGTCATAGAAAAAGTCCACCATGTTCAGTGTGCCACTTCCCTGCGAAGTGAACAGTTGCCGATACTTGTTCAAAGATGGAGATGGGCCTGTATCATCTCTAAAGCGAACGAGCAGAATTGCCCAAGGCGACCAAATTTCACCTCTGAACAAATGTATGCTGTCGAGCAGCTGACTAATATCGAAACGCGTGAATGCCTGAGAAGAAAGGTCCAACGTGTGTAGTGACAAAGAGTCCTGATCCTGATTCACTATTCGTTCGCGGCTTGCTCTTTGCTTCCCTGTCCGGGTTGCTTTAATGTGATCACCTGCTGCGGATGTCTTTCGAGATTTTGTTTTCATAGCCTCTCCTGATGAATTGGTGTTGCTAGGGAAATCATGTTGAAAATGAGGGCCAAAAAAGCAGTTGTGTCTTGATAGAGTTGAACCTCCATTTCTTGACATGCCATTTCGATCCAAACATTGCTGGATCCGAATGGAATTGCCTTTTCACTTTTCACAAAAGGAGTAGATAAACAATCCAACCCCGCGTTCGCTTATCAAAATAATTATACTACTTTTATCAAGAAAATCCGAAAAGCCTCAGAGTCGTAACACTTTGAGGCTTTTCCAATTCACTTCCCAGTTATGATTATAGCTTTGAGTCAGCCCATAGCTTCAGCAATACCTATTCACGAGTTGTTTTAGGTATCAGCATCATACCCTTCCGGCAACCAGCAGCACAACACCAGCTCTCTCGCCGCCTTGACCTCATCCATTCTGCCGAATTTCGTGGTGCTTGGGGCATTGTGGAGAAGTTCGGGTTCGGTCTTGGCTTCCTCCGCGATCTTGATCAGCGCATCGGCGAAGGCATCGAGTGTGTCCTTGTTCTCGGTCTCGGTTGGCTCGATCATCAACGCTTCGTGCACGATGAGCGGGAAGTAGTTTGTGGGTGGGTGGAAGTTGTAGTCCATTAGGCGCTTGGCAATATCAAGAGCGCGCACGTCACTGCCGGCAAAGCGTCCTTCTGCGACGAATTCGTGCATACAAATGCGGTCAAAGGGAACACGATATGTGCCGCGCAGCCGTGCCTGTAAATAGTTTGCGTTCAATACTGCATACTGCGAAATATCCTTGAGTCCATCCGGTCCGTGCATGGCGATGTAGGTAAAGGAACGAACGAAGCCGCCACCGAAATGTCCGTTGAAGGCTTTCATGCGCCCAATGGTCCTGGCAGGTTTGACAAACCCATACAGCGGGGGCACGTCATCTTCACCTTCCTCCACGACACCGACCAGCGGCTCAGGCAGGAAGTCCGCCAGATGCGCGGCGACACCAACGGGCCCAACACCGGGTCCGCCGCCGCCGTGTGGGACAGCAAAGGTCTTGTGCAGGTTGAAGTGCATCAGGTCAAAGCCCAGGTCACCGGGGCGCACGATGCCAAGCAGGGCGTTCAGATTTGCGCCGTCGCCATACATCAAGCCGCCGCAGCCATGCACCAGCTCGATCACCTTTTCGATGTGCTCGTCAAAGAGACCCAGCGTGTTCGGATTGGTGAGCATCATGCCGACGACAGTATCGTCACAGGCGGCTTCGAGCGCCTGCAAGTCAACATTACCGCGCTTATCGGAGGGGATGGTGACCACGGTCATGCCCATCATGCCAACCGACGCGGGGTTGGTCCCATGTGCGGCGTCGGGGATGAGCATCTTCATGCGCTTCGCATCACCGCGGGACTTGTGATAAGCGCGCATCATCAGCACGCCGGTGAATTCTCCGTGCGCGCCTGCCGCAGGCTGCAGGGTCACAGCGGCAAAGCCTGCGATCTCCTTCAGCCATTCCTGCAATTGATACATCAACGCCAGGTTGCCCTGCACGGTTTCAATGGGCTGCAACGGATGTGTGTATAGGAAGCCCGGCAAGCGACAGGTATCTTCGTTGATCTTGGGGTTGTACTTCATCGTGCACGAGCCGAGGGGATAGAAGCCGCTATCCACGCTGTAGTTGAATGTGCTGAGCCGCGTGTAGTGGCGGACAACATCCACTTCGGCGAGTTCGGGCAGAGGCAGGTCCGAGCGGAGAAGCTCCTCGGGAGGCAGGGCAGCTTCAGGGACGTCTGATACCGGCATCGTCACGCCAGTGCGTCCGGGGGAAGACAAGTCAAAGATGGTCGGCTCAACGATCTTCGGATTCTTTCCATTCGCGCTAAGGGGAGGAACAGTGTTTTTCTGTTCCGCAGTCGAAGCGGCTTCAATCATGGCTCACCTCCGATAAAACTTCCACGAGCATGTCAATTTCTTCCTTGCTGTTCATTTCAGTCACCGCGATCAGCATGTGATCCTTGAGTGCAGGATAATCCTGGCCGAGATCGTATCCGCCGATGATGCCATGTTCGAGCAAATGCTCGTTGACCTCTTCCACAGGGCGGTTGACACAGAATGCGAACTCATGGAAGAACGGTTCGGTGAAACACAGACCCATACCGTCGATCTTGCTGAGTTCCGATGCGGCGTAATGCGCCTTCTGATAACAGAGTTCAGCGACCTGTCGCAGACCCTTCTTGCCCAGCAAGGAAAGATAGACGGCTGTGCCGAGTGCGATCAAGCCCTGGTTGGTGCAGATATTGGATGTGGCGCGTTCGCGTTTGATGTGCTGTTCACGTGCGGTGAGCGTGAGGACGTAAGCGCGCTGACCGCGGTTATCGACTGTCTCACCGACGAGACGCCCGGCCATCTTGTGGACCATATTCTTGCGCGTGGTGAAAAAGCCGACGCTGGGTCCGCCGTACCACATGGGGATCCCAAGCGGCTGACCATCGCCGACGACAATGTCCGCGCCCATGGATCCCGGAGTCTTGAACATGGCGAGTGCTGTGGGGTTGGCAACAACACAAACCAGCGCGCCTTTGGCGTGCGCGGCTTCGATCAACGTTGTGTAATCGTAGACGCGGCCGAAGAAATCGGGATACTGCACGATGACGATGGAGGTGTTGTCGTCCACCAGGCCGATCAATTCACTGGGGTTGGTGTTCAGGTCGGCGTTCGCATCATCGCCAGCCACTTCCAATTCCATGCCTTGTGTGTAGGTGCGGATCACCGCGCGATACTGCGGGTGGACAGTGGGGGAGATGACTACTTTTTTGCGCTTGCCGCGGAACTGGGCATACGCAAGATTCACCGCTTCTGCTGTAGCAGTCGCGCCATCATAATGCGACGCATTCGATACATCCATGCCTGTCAGGGCGGCCATCAAGGATTGATATTCAAAGATGGCCTGCAGTGTGCCTTGTGAAATTTCAGGCTGGTAGGGCGTGTAGGCGGTGTAGAACTCGCCGCGGCGCAGCATATGGTCAACAGCGGAGGGAATGTAGTGGTTGTACATGCCCGCGCCCAGAAAGGACACCAGGTCCGTGCGCACGTTTTCATTGACTTGCGCGAGGCCCGAGAGTTCATCCAGCGCTTCCATTTCGGTTAGCGCCGGGGGCAGGTTCAATTCGGGGAAGCGATGTTTTGCAGGGATGGCATCGAACAAATCATCCAGCGATTTGACTCCGATGGTCTCCAGCATCGCATCCTTTTCTTGGGGGGAAATTGGGATGTAGGTCATAGTTAACTCCATGTCGTTGCGAGGAGGGCTAGTGGTTGAGTAGGGGGCTTTTTCCGCCCATATCGAAACCTAGCCCGACAAGGCAATCTCTGATTAAGCGGAAGATTGCTTCACCTACTGCGCAGGCGCGCAATGACATATATATTAGTGGGATCTTCCCTCGCAATACTTCTCATACGCGGCGGAGTCCATCATATCGCCAGTCGCGCCACCTTCCACTTTGACCATCCAGCCTTCACCGAACGGATCGCTGTTGAGTGTTTCAGGCTTGTCAGAGAGACCCTTGTTAACCGCAGTCACTGTGCCGCCAGCAGAGGCATAAATTTCAGCCGAGGCTTTGACTGATTCAACGGAAGCGATCGCTTTGCCAGCTTGGATGGTATCGCCTTCATCTACAAGCATTTCGACAAAGACAATATCGGAAAGCTGCGACTGGGCGTAATCGCTTAGTCCCATTGCGCCAGAGGCCGGGTCGAACCATTCGTCAGATTTGGTGTACTTGAGATTGGATGGGGTGTTCATAATACTTTGCTCCTTTGATGATAATTTGGCGAATCAAAAAGGCGCACGAAATACATCGCGCGCCTCTGTAATTTGACCTGAGAGATTCGTTTAGCTATGTTGTTGAGTAGCCTTGAGTTACGTAGCTTTGAACTACCCAACCATCACTACCAAACTGCAGAACTAAATTTTCACCGTCGGTGTCCCTCGCGGTGATTTTCCGCGGAGGAACTTTCCAGAGCTCTTCGGGGGACAGGGTCCTTTTGCCTGAGAGTTTCATCTGGTTTCGCCTGATCCAGATTTGCACCTTCGGCGTCCTTTGCTTCCGCTTTCGCTTCGCTCAGGATCTCTTCCCTGCTACCCGTTATGTTGTTGTATTCATTTTATGGGTGAGGGCAGTGAGAGTCAAGAGGGAAATCATCCTTATTATGGTAAATTAGTTTCTGGTACGAAAGCCTTGCGAAGGTTGCTCTTAAGGTGCTTCGGCGCTTGCTGAAAACCTTTGCAAGGCTGATCTTGAGAGTTTTGCACCAGAAACTAAATTAGAACTTCCGAATGTAATTATTCGGAAGTTCTAATGACTTTGCGGGAGCATTATAGCTTTTCGGGATCCTCGGGCTTATCTGACTCAGGGAAGGCTGGTTCCTCGAAAGGAGCCGGTTCGTCCTCAAAGACGGGATACGGTATGGGGTCCACAATGGGTGCAGGCGGCACTGGCGGCACTGGGGAAACAGGCGTCGCAGGGACAACGGGCGGAAGGAAGGTCTCGGGAGGCAGAGTGCCATTCAAGCGGGCGAAGTAGTCCTTGACGATCTGATCGTTGTAAAAGACCAATGCGAGAATACCAACAACCACTGAGAAGACATTGCCTGCGATTATGGCGACGATCTCAGCGATGGCAAGGTTCGTGGAAGGCTGCATAGGCTGGGGCGGGTTGCTTAGCAGCTTCGCAGCATAGATGATCTCAAACACACCGAGTATGGTGGGAAGGATCAGGATCGGTATGCAGACAATGCCAATGATGCTGACCAGGCCGGTGAGCGCAAGCCCAAGGCCCCAAAAGAGGTTGACGATACCGCTGGCCAGAGTTGTCCAGGCGATGACGTTTATTAATGTGGGTTTTTGTATGTTCATTTTTTTCTCCTGATTAGATTTCACTTCCTTATACGCCCCAACAGGAGATGGGTTGCAAATCAGTCAGGAGTTCCTGCGGGTTTGACATCCTTCAAATTCAACTGCAGAGATTTGCGGCCGTTGTATTCATTCAATTCGATGTGATACAGAACATCCACACGCTGGGGCAGAGATGCATGCATATGTCCCATGCGGAAGCCGATGGCATCAAAGTTCGAACCATGCTCGTCGTCAAAGGTCACTTTCAAATGTCTTGCTTCCGCGCCGACCGTGCGCGAATTTTTCACTTTGATATCGCGTGAGACAAAGACCGCGTTGGGATTCCCATACCCCGTCGGTTCCAAATAGTCGAGGTGATTCAGCACTTCAAAATCCAGCAGGGCAAGCGGCACTTCCATATCAGCGGACAGTGAGTGGCGCAGGTCTTTTCCAGAGAGCTGCGTTTTTGCAATCTCCTTCAGGCGCGCCACAAACTCGGGCAGGTTTTCGTTGCGGACCGTGAAACCCGCCGCCGCGGCATGACCTCCATGGCGGACGAGCAGGTCCTTGCAGAGATCGAGGGCATCGGTGATGTGAAATTCAGGGATGGAACGGCATGAACCGCGCGTCTCTTCCTCGCCTTTTGCCGCGACGATTGAGGGACGGTAATATAGCTCCGTTAAACGCGAGGCGGCAAGACCCACCACGCCCGGGTTGAAACTTTCATGCGCAGCAAAGAGCAGGAAGGCCTCAGGGTCTTCACTCATGACAATCTGTTCCGCCTGTTCCTGGGTGGACTTTGTCAATCCCTGACGCTGGCGGTTCTGGACGTCAAGTTGCTGCGCGAGTTGACCTGCGCGCATGAAGTCTGTCGTGGTGAGCAGTTCGAACGACGCAAGCGCAGATTCGAGCCTGCCTGAGGCGTTCAAACGCGGACCGAGCATGAAACCGATATTGCCCGCAGTGACTTTGCCAATTTTCATGTCCGCGACGCCAGCCAGGGAAAAGAGTCCCTGCCGTTTTGTTTCACGGATCTGCCTGAGTCCCTTGCGGACGAGGGAACGGTTCTCGCCCACGAGAGGAGCAAGGTCCGCGACGGTGCCGAGTGCCACCAGATCGAGCAGGCCTGCCAAATTCAGACCGGATGCCTGTCCATTTGCCTTTTGAGCCAATGCTTCTGCGATCTTGTATGCAATCCCCACGCCTGCCAGAAATTTATCAGGGTAGCAATCGCCGTGCTGTTTTGGATTGATCACCGCGAAGGCGGCGGGCAGGCTGTCGCCGTCAGGGTGGTGATGGTCACTGATAATGAGATCCAGCCCAATGGTCTGAGCATGAAGCGCTTCTTTTGGGGAGCGGATGCCGCAATCCACAGTGATGACCAGTCTGACGCCGTCCGCTTTGAGAGTGTCAAGTGCATCCGTATTCAGGCCGTACCCCTCGTCGAAACGATTGGGGATGTAATGGCGAACGTTTGCGCCAAGGCCTTTGAGTGCATCCACCAGGAGCGCAGTGGCTGTCACGCCGTCCACATCGTAATCCCCGTAAATGGCAACGGGTTCATTGTGCCTGATGGCGTGCTGGATGCGGTCCACGGTTGCAGTCATGCCAGTCAGCTGAAAGGGATCCGTATCAAAACTGGGCACTGCTCGAAGGAAGGCGCGCGACTCATCGTAATTCGCCAGGCCTCGATTGAACAAAATTTGTTTGAGGATCGGAGGAAACTTGACGAGTGCCTCGTCTGCCTGTGGTGTAATGGGTGGGTTGATCACCCAGCGTTTAGTATGCATTTGATCGATTGTCCGTTACAGTAATAAAATTCTCAAAGTTGAAAATCAGGTGTCCAGTATAAACGGGGATGGGAGTTGCGGGCAAGTGTATAATGCCCCTGGAGGAACCATGTACATTCTTAGGCCTGATGAAAAAACGACGCCCGTAATGCTGTACACGCATAACTCGCTTGTGCGTGGCGACGTTGTGACCAAACAAAGTGTCGCGCGTGTGAGCATCTGGTTAAGGACAGACGCTCCCAATTATATGCACATTCTTAAGCCACATGTGCTGATATTTGGGGGAAGCCCTGTGAAAGCCATGTCTTATTCAGAGATCTATTATCCTACCACACAGTTGATTGCCTTTCATGTCCTGCCTCCCATGGAAGAAGTACTGGATTACGACCCCGCAGAGACGAATCGCATGATGGAACCTGTGGACGTTCTGGTGGGTACGTTCCTGATGAAAGGGAAGATACGCATCTCCACTCAAACGGAGCTGGGTACCAGTCTCGAGGTGGCCCGCGTCTCCTGGACGTCTCTCTATGATGTCGAAGTCACGAATCCCTACCTTCTACAAATGGCACCTTTGCACGTTCCCATGACTCTGCTGAATCCCATTCATGTGGCTTTTGGGATAACACATTCGGCTTAATTCCTCTCATGGAAATTTCCGTTACCACTCCTGCCCTGTTATTCCCAGCCAAATCGCTTCCTGACACTTGCCACCATCATCCGTACCCTGTATGACCGCTATCACTCTGTTCCAAATAAGAACCTGCTCGGCCAGATTGCAAATTTGCGCTACCGCGTCTATCTCATCCGCAATATGCAAATCTTTGGTGTGCTCAGTTTATTGTTTTGTGTGGTCAGCATGTTTGCCCTTTTTGCCGGCTGGATTTCAGGCGGACAATGGACATTTGCCATCGCTCTGATCCTGATGATCCTTTCCATGTTGATTTCCCTGCGCGAACTTCAGATCTCTGTGGGCGCGCTGGACCTGCTGCTCATGGATATGGAAGAGCACGAGAAAATGGAAATGTAAGAATAGAGCCGCACGTGATGAGTCTGCGGTTTCGATTTCGGAAGAATCGCAACAGTATCACAGTATCCTCGTTTAGTTGTATAGGAGGCAGAAATGAGGAAATTACTTGTTCCGTTTTTGATATTGCTCGTCCTGCTGACGGCCTGCGCACCAGGCTCTGACCTGGAGATCACCACACCGGACTCCACCACCATACGGCTGAGTACACCAGGTCCGAACCCCGAACTCAATCAGCCAGGTGAGGAAGGGCTTGTTGCCGGTCTCATCCCCGGGCTCTGGCACGGTATCATTGCCCCGGTCATGTTGGTCGGTTCGTTCTTCAACCCAGCCATGCAAATATACGAAGTGCACAACAATGGGGTGGAGTACAACCTTGGGTACCTGATCGGTGTGGCCCTGGTGTTTCTCATTCTAGGTGTATTTGGCGGCAGACGACGCTAAACCGCTGCCCTTGCGAGAAGGACCAGGAAAAACTGCAGGTTCATTACCTGCAGTTTTGTTTAAATCTTCCTCACCAGCTGCCAGCTTGCTATTTCCTTACAATGAATTTGTCTTGAAAACTTTTCCTGTATAATCTTTCTATATCCGATTATGTCCCTTTTGCCATACGGGGGCTGCCATCCTAATAGACCGGGCATAATCTTTACATCACCGCAACGAACAATGAAAACGTGCAATTGAATATTCAGAAGATGGAGAGTCGAGGAACACCTCGTTCTACTTCTGTGACGGCGTTTGAGTCTCTGACCTGGCATGCCGCAACAACCGGTTAGGCAATTCGCTGGATGGAAGGAAATCTTGCGGCTTTGGAAAGCTCAAAATCGCTATGTTTCAACGAACCTTGCACAGTATTGATGATACCGAAAATTCAACAAAAGAAAGATGATAAGAATGCACAACAAATATGATCTGCAAAATGTGGAAAAATTCAAAATCAACGCTCACCAATGGTTACAAACCCTCCTGGCTATCGCAGGCGATAAGGTAAAGAAGGAAGAGGTGGTGCATATGCTTGCCCATCAAAGTGGACTTCCTCTCCAAACAGCCGAAATGATGTTTGCGAGCACGATACGTGTTTTGATCAATGACACTCGATCGAATTGATGAATTGTAAAGGTAATGTTTTTCCTCAAGTAAAGATACGATAAGATAACCCTTTGCAATAAAGAATTGGGTGGCAAGACAACGGAGCTGGCATTGCCCTATCAATGAAGCCGCAGGCGATAAGCCTGCGGCGTTTTTTTACCTGAATATTTCCATTCACAAGCGGACTCTTCTGCAGGGATATAATAAATCACAAAATAAACTAGACTCGCTGATTACCTTACAGAATGGTTTTGGGACGCAGAAAAACGCTGATTTTCGCTGATTCAAAAAGGGAAATCTGCGTTTTCAGCGTGAATCAGCGTCCCGATTTTGAAAGTGTAAGGTAATCAACTAGACTCGTTAGGTATATGGGAGAGAAATAAACATGTTCAGCACTTCTAAAAAATCGCCAACTGTATGCGTTGGCACGTACACAGAATCGGAGGGTAGTACGAGCGAAGGGATGTATGTCTATCGAATGGATCCAGCCTCCGGTACTCTCACTTTCGAAAGAGTAGTGAAAGGTGTTCCTAACCCTTCCTTTCTTGAAATCCATCCGCAGCATGGTTTTATCTATGCCGTGAATGAAGTTGGGAATTTCGCCGGCCAGCCCGGGGGCGGTGTCAGCGCCTTCTCCGTCAACTCGTCTGTTGAACTTAATGTAGTGAATGCCCTGAATGCCCAGCTCTCGCATGGCGCAGATCCCTGTTACATAAGCATCGAGCACACGGGTCGATTTGCCCTGGTCGCCAACTATGGTAGCGGGAGTGTTGCCATGCTCCCGATTCGAACGGATGGACAGCTGGGTCCCGCCACCGATATGATTCAGCACTCCGGCTCGAGCAGTCATCCCGAACGACAGGCCGGCCCACATGCCCATTGCATCCTTCCTGATCCGACAAATCGATTTGCTGTGGCAGCAGACCTGGGTGCCGATAAACTCCTGATCTATCAAATGGACCTGGAAAACGGCAAGCTACACAAACATGCCGAGGTACAGGTCCAGCCGGGCGCGGGTCCGCGCCATCTGACGTTTCACCCCAAGGGACGATATGCCTATCTGATCAATGAACTGAACTCAACCCTGAACGCCTACCGCTATGACTCGAACAGCGGAACTTTTGAGGAGCTTCAAACGATCTGCACTTTGCCGTCCGATTTCAAGAGCGGGAACCTGTGTGCCGACATCCATATTTCTCCCAATGGCAAATATCTCTACGCGTCCAATCGTGGGCATGACAGTATTGCTTTCTTTTTCATAGATGAAAACCGTGGAACACTGACGTGTCAGAGCCACACTTCCACTGGAGGACAGGAACCTCGTAATTTTGCGATCGACCCGAGTGGTTCCTTTCTTCTGGCTGCAAATCAGAAATCAGATAACATTGTCACCTTTAAGATCGATCCAGATACCGGTCAATTGTCAACGACCGGGCATGAAGTGGAAATATCCATGCCCGTCTGCGTAAAGTTCGCCTATTACCAGTAGGAATGGAGATGATGAAATAAAACCAAAGAATCGCTTCCCTGACGATATTCTCGCTAGCATCCATAAGGACAAGATCCTTGGCATTCGCGCGGGAAGGGATTCAACCCATCGCGTCATTGGGATTTGGACCGTCGTCGCGGAGGGACGCGTCTTCGTCCGCTCGTGGAGCATGAAGCCGCGCAGCTGGTGGCGAATCTTTCTCGAAGACCCGCATGGAAGCATATTCGTAGGCGAACGGGAAATTCCCGTTCGCGCGATACAGACTCGCAGTGAGCGGCTGAAGGATTTGGTCAGCGAAGCTTATAAGGAAAAGTACAATACACCGGGGTCTATTCAATATGTGAAGGATATGTCGCGCAGGAAATCGCGGGATACGACAACTGAGTTTGTGCCAGTATAGTGAATTCCCGGTTGTGACCTGCGAGGATTTATTGTATGATGAATTGAGAAACGTTTTCTGATCGAGAACCAGTGTGGACAGTCTCTGGACTGTGATGCGATACCTTGTTTTCTAAATGGCTTAGGAGGCAGAAATGAAGAAAATACTTTCCTTGGCTTTATTCGCGGTATTGGTGGCAGGTTGTGCACCGGGCTCCACCATAGAAGTTACTACCACCGAAACCACGATTCAACTCAGCGCACCCGGTCCTAACCCTCTGATCAACCAGCCAGATACAAGCGGACGTGTCGCACGTGCTGGTGCAGGACTCTGGCATGGGATCATCGCCCCAGTCACCCTCGTGCTTTCATTTTTTAACTCTAATATGCATATATACGAAGTACATAATGTCGGCAGCGAATATGACCTTGGTTTCTTCCTGGGAATGACACTGGTGATTGCCATTTTGGGCATTTTGCTACGTATGCGGCGATAGATAAACACGAAATTTCGGTGCTCATATCGCTAGGTTCGAGTCGTCAGTGAGGGACTTTAAAATATCAACTGGCCCATAATTTTTCACGTTATGGGGCAGTTCTGTTATTTCAACTTTGCCGCACAAAATAACTTTGCAATTCCTCAGGCAATAATTCATCAGGTCGTACTAACCTATAATGTTTTTCCGAGGAAACTTTAATTCCATCTTTTGTTTGCTCGAATTCGAAAAGTGCAATGAGGTTGTGTTCCATAAATTGTGCGGCGATTGCTCTGCAAACTAATCTGTGGAATTTGATACTGCACAGTTCAAAATCTTGTTCAATTTGCACAATCCCGATTTTATCTCTGCCACCTTTCGCTTGGACAGGCAAAACATAATGTGCACCGCGTTTATCAAGCCCGATATAGATTTCATCGGTTTCGACCTGTGAACCATCACGGAGAGTTGTGCGAAGGTGGTTTTGCAGAGAATAGCAAGTTAATCCTGTAAAGATATCAATCAGGCGGTTATAGCGAAGTTTTGCTAAAAGTGACTGTTCGTCATTCAGAGAATATGTGGTGATGACGCCTGGCGTCGCATTGGGAATCTTGGTTTCGGCCAGAATGCTCGAGGGAGCAATGACAGACTGTTTCACTATTACAAGTTTATATTTTCCCTTACCGGCTGGTCTGATGATCCACTCATAGCCTTTTGGAGCTTTTGATGCAATAGATTTGGGTAGAAGTGTTCTATATCTGAATGAATAGAGCACATCACCCAAATTTTTCGGCAATATAATCCCCAACTCTTCCGCAACTTGACTGAATTCTGTGCGTTCGAAATCAATTTCAGTAAATCACAGGTTTTACCGTCATTGCGAGGAGGGTGCCTTTCCCGACGAAGCAATCTTACTCCTCAGACGGAAAATTGCTCGAAAATATGAGATTGCTTCGCAAAGAACCCTCGCAATGACGGGTTAT